>JAYUJG010000179.1:0-4880 GCA_043765355.1 Acidobacteriaceae bacterium
ATTGTGTGGCTCCAGCGCACATTGACCACGTGGTTATAAACTTCGCCACCGGTATTTTGCGGAAACTGCAAAAGCTGAAACGCGTAGACGACCCCGATCTGATCGCGACGGTTCAGCAGATGGCTGTATCCGGCTTGCATGGTGATCTGGTCGCTATTGAGCAGAAAGCCGGTGGTGTCATAAAAATGAGCATTGCTGAATCCGCCCGCCACCGTGATTGCCGAAACAGGATTGATCGCCTGCACCACGTCGAGAATTGCCGTGTTCGCCAGTCGCGGAATGTTTCCGATCCCGGGACCGCCACTATCGAAATTGTGGCCTCCGGGAACGTTGCCGCCGAGACCTCCGCTGCCCGTTGCCAGGCCCAATCCCGGAACACCACCAAAAGTGCCAACCTGGAAGGAGCCATCCGGCAAGTAGCTGAAGGAGTCGCGCAAGGTGGCTTGTCCCGTGCGCCACCGCGTCACGCCTTCGAGCCCGGCAGCTTGCAGTTGTTTCGCTTGATAGGGGCTGCCGTAAAACGCCCCGCCCCCAAGGTATTCAAGGAAAAGGTCGCTCTTCGGCCAGAATTGCTGCATGTCGACCGCCCCCAGCACTCGCGAAACAGACTCCAAACCGGAGGTGCCCAATGCATTGCCGCCATTGGTGTCCGCCGATTGGCTTACCTGCAGCGCTGGCGCAATGAAGCTGCGGCTCGCGGTGTGGAGTTCCAGGCCGGGCTCGTCGAGGCCGGTAATAGGTGGGTTCTCCGGGTTGAGCACTGGGGCATCCTGGCCAAAAGCCGGTGCCGGAGTTGGCGCTGGCTGTGGCTGAGAACTGGTTTGCCCCTGCGCGATTGCGCCAATGCTCATGCACATCCCGAGAACCATGATTCCGGCGATCATCCCGGGGATCGCCACCGCCAACCGGATTGTTCTCACTCTCAACATGCTTTTCACTCGCAGGACCCCCTGTGGGACCCAATATCCCTTACGGGACCACTACGGGACGACAATTGTATCCCCGGGTTGCAGTAGATAATTCTGTTCGATCTGCTCCCCTTTGACCAGCTTCTTATAGTTCACCGGCATTTTCGTCTGCTTGCCGTTCTCGGTGCGCAGAACGTAGATGCCTTTGGTGTTGGCAAACTGATTCATTCCCGCGCTCGACAACGCTTGCAGAACCGTCATATTGGGCAACATCGGCGTGGCTCCGGCATGGAGCACCTCACCAACCAGATAAATCCGCTTGCTGTTGATCTCGGTGACGACCACGGTGACGCGAGGATCCGCAATATATTTTTTCAGCTTCTCGGTCACCGAATCGGCCAGCCCCTTGGGCGTAAGTCCCGCGGCCTGCACGTCGTTCAACAAAGGCAGAGAAATTTTGCCATCGGGACGCACCGGCAAGGTGGCGGTGAGATCGGTTTCTTTCCAGACCGCAATGTGCAGCACATCCTGCGGGCCGATGACGTATTCGGATCCGCCCGAATTCGGTCCAACCTGGTTATTGGAAGCCGCGACTGCTGGCTTGTCGGCCGCAGTCTTGTCGGAAGTGGAACTGGCCGGGGGCGCATCCTGCGCCAACGCAACACTGCTCGTTAAAAGCAGCGCCGCAACCGATTTCCAGATGAATTTCATATCTTCAACCCTCTGAGTAGCGCTTCGAAGTCAGCGCTTTTTTTATATGTAGGTTTCGCAAAACTTTGAAACCTTGAAACTTTGAAACTTGGCGTATCTCACGCACCGTACTCCTGATACCCAATCTGTTTCAGCTTGTAGAGAAGTGCCTTGTAGCTGATCTGTAATTCCTGCGCGGCGCGACGCCGGTTCCAGCGCGTCTTGGTCAACACCTGAAGGATGATTTCCCTTTCGGCTTCGCGCGAAGCGGCCCGGGCCGCATCTTTCAAAGAAATTTTCTCGCCTCCGTTACGATCGACGCGCCGCATCAGCGAGCGCAATCCCCCCATCGCCAGCGTTTCGTCGCCGAGCGCAACAATCGCGCGCGCCGCGTCTTTTAGCTCGCGAATGTTTCCCGGCCAGTTGTACTCCAGAAAAAAATTTTGGGTCTCGGAACTGAGCGCAGGCACGGGCCGGCAAAAATCGCGCGCCGCCGCCGTTAGAAACCAGTCGCGCAACACCGGAATGTCTTCCTTCCGCTGCCGCAATGGAGGCAGACGCAAACAGACGGCGCTGATCCCGTAATAAAGGTCTTCGCGGAACTTGCCAGCCTTGACCTCGGCCTCCAACTCGCGCGAGGTTCCGCAGATGAATCGAGGCACATGGCGTCGCTCGTCGCCACTCTGAGCGATTTGGCGAACCAGCTCTTTCTGACCCGCAGCGGTAAGGTCTCCCACTTCCTGCAGGTATACGGTTCCACCCTGGCCGTCGCAGGCCACCAAAGTTTCAGCGCTGGCTTCGCGGCCCTGATACGCCTGGAACGATTCCGAGAAGCGACTGGAAAGCGCGTGAATACGCGCCGCCGCCGCCGCTTTTCCAGAACCATGCTCAGCGACAACCAGCACCGGGACGTCATTCTGCGACAACTCACGGATCACCGCTTCCACCGTGCGCATCCCGGCGCTGACGCTCTCGATCCAAATACGAGCGCCGCCGTTTGGCAGTGCCGGGGCTGTTGCCAGAATTTCGGTTCTGTCGAAGTCCATACTTTGTTTCACGATTTCACGGCCAACCGAGTGGGGGTACTCAGACAAAGCTGCTTGTACAAGTGTAGAGCACACCTGCTGCCATTCCGGCAAAAATCTACGCGAACAACCGACAAGCTATCTCATTGCTCGTCAATCACTTACCTGACCTGCGCTGGGATTGACTCAGCCAACACACTAACAGGTTGCGGACAAATGGGAAATTTATTGCCCACTGCTTGGGTAATAGTTGGGGATTACTTCCCCTTGACCAGAGCAAAAAGTCCCAATTTCTTAAAGACACCTATAACGACAACAATGCAACCGGATTGCGTCTTGGGCGGACAAGTGCCGTCGGAAATCGTCGTTTAGGGAAGCTCCGATTGAGTACTGACGAAAAGCTTGAACCAACAGGGTACACAGGGGAACACAGAGGAACCATGAGGCTTAATCAGACCTTCCTTAAGGGTCGTTCCGAGGGCGAGTTTTGACTTTGCTTGAGGCGCATCTTTTGTATATCCTCAAAAGAAAGTGCGCCATATGGGTAATTCAGTAGAGGTAGCTTCGCCGCTCCTTTCGGCCAGGGAGGGTCGCTTGTCGTACAGACTGCCCCGTTGGCAGGCACTGGCAATCCTGTTGTTGATCGGGTGGCTCTACGCTTCGATTCTTGCGCACCTTGTACTGCAATGGGTGGGGCCGCATAGCGATCCGGATTTCGAGCACGGAATCTTCGTTCCCCTGTTTTCTTTATTTGTTCTCTGGCAAGACCGGAAGAAGCTTGGCGCGATTCCCTCGTCGCCGTCGTGGGCCGGTCTTCCACTGGTGATGCTGAGCCTGCTGACGCTCGTGCTCGGAGTGCTCGGCGCGGAGAACTTCCTATCGCGCGCATCGCTCATGATCCTCCTGGCGGGCCTAATTATCTTGTTCCAGGGATGGGAATTTTTTCGAGCGGTTTTATTCCCGTGGGCTTTCCTGATTCTGATGATCCCGGTTCCAAACCTGATTCTGCAGCAGCTCACGTTTCCGCTTCAGTTGTACACGGCCAAGCTGGCAACCGGGCTGCTGGAGTTAGTCGGAGTGCCCGTTCTGCTGCAGGGTAATGTGATCGGGCTGGCATCGATGCCGCTGGATGTCGCGGAGGCATGCAGCGGCATCCGGTCGCTGCTCACGCTGGTCACGCTCGCGATCATCTACGGCTACCTGATGGAGACGCGGATATGGGTGCGCGTGGCGCTGGCGATTGCAGCCGTGCCGATTGCCGTGGCCGCCAACAGCTTTCGCATTTTCGGCACCGGGCTGCTGGTGCAGTGCTGGGACCCCGACAAAGCGAACGGATTCTTCCATACTTTTTCAGGATGGCTAATCTTCGTAGTGGCGCTGATTCTGCTATTCGCGTTGCATAGCGTGATTTCGAGGGTCTGGAAGACGATGCCGGAGAAAAAATCCGCATGAACCACGGCGTGGAAAAAGCCTCACTTCGTTTCGGGATCGCGGCCGTGCTGATGTTAGCGACAGCAATCGTGCTCCAGGCGCACTCACGCAGTGAGTTGTTTCCGCCACGAATGCCACTGAGTTCCCTGCCTTCGCAGATTGACGGATGGACCGCGACCGACAGCGTGCTCGATCAGCAGACGCTGAATATCCTGGGGCCGGGCGAATTTCTGGTGCGCGATTATCTCAAGTCGGACGCGCTGCAGGCGCAGCCTGAACCTCAGCCCGAACATCAATTCGAGCCCCACCAGAAAGCCCAACCCGAACCTTGGATCAATCTCTACGTTGCATATTTTCCGACGCAGAAAGCGGGCGATACGATCCATTCGCCGAACCACTGCCTGCCGGGGGCGGGATGGGTGCCCACCTCTCGCGAGAAGATTCAACTCGCGCGAGCAGACGGATCTTCGTTCCCCGTCAATCGATACGTGGTGGCGAAGGGGTCAGACCGGCAACTGGTGTTGTACTGGTTCCAGGCGCATGGGCGGGCGGTGGCTAGCGAATACCAAGCCAAGTACTACCTGGTGGCCGATTCGGTGCGAATGAATCGCAGCGACGGCGGACTGGTGCGCGTGATGACGCCGATGTTGTCTGGCGAGTCTGCCGATGCGGCTCAGGCTCGAATGATGAGGCTCGGATCGCAGATCCTCCCGCTTCTCGACAACTACATCCCTCGCTAGAGATCCCTTCGTAGAGACGCAGCTGGCCGCGTCTCTACGGATGCTCATAGGGTTTAGGTTTGCGATCGCACAACGGTGCTTGAGAT
>JAYUJG010000180.1:0-7135 GCA_043765355.1 Acidobacteriaceae bacterium
CTGAAAAGGCTGGCGTCGGCGGTTCAAGTCCGTCCCTGGCCACCATCTTTTCAATAGCTTAGAGAGATTTTCTCAACAGTTGCATTGTTGCCGAGCCTAGCTATCTTGGGCTGGCAGCAACGACGGGTCTTCACAAATCTCCTGTGAATTCAGCAAGTTACATTCTGACACAACCGGCTGAGCGCAGACTTTGGCGGGCTGCGCTTGGCACGCTTCAAAGAAAAATGGATTAGTATCCTGCATCCCGAAATTCCTCGTACTTCGGCTCGAAGTAGAGGTCATGCACGCTGCGGGCGAGGTGCTTCGGCGCTTCCAGCCTTCCCTCGACAAATGCCTCGTAGATGACTACCTTGGCGGTGACGTCTTTCAATTCACTTCGTTGCCACGCATCGACCTGTTTCGCATCGGCTCGAAGTTTCTCTGCATCCGGTCGACGCCAACCGAAACGCAGTCGATGAGTGAGAATGACTTCGAGTGTTTCGCAAGCACCGGGGTAAACACCCCTGGGACAATGTCTCCGAATTAGCGCGATCTCTCGCCTTGCGAACTTGACTGCCGCCGAGGGTGCCGAGAGAAGGAGGATGGGAGAGTCAGCACCTCGTATGAGCCGTGCGGGCTTCTTCTGCGACCACAAAGGCTGGGCAGTTCGCCTTTGGCCGGTCGAATGCTTGAGCCGGAGGGACTCCTTCACACGTTGCACGCTGACGCCACCCAGCAGAGCTAACTTGTTCGAGTCTCGTGGTGGGACCGCTCGGCCCGCCTGGCAGGAGGGGGAAACTCGACCACAATGACCCAAATCCCCGTCGACAGTTGAACACCATCACCGTATGTTAGCGGTGGAACACCAATTTGTTTCCGACGCTGATCATGTGCCCCAGAGAGGCCGGAAATTTGAGCTCACCATTTGACTTGACATAACTCTTGGATTTGGATTACCGTGAAGGCCTTCCCTCTCGCATGTGCCTCTAAGAGTCGGCTCTTCCCCCAAGGAGTGGCTCCGTGATTAATGGTACTTCTGCAAGAAAGCTATCGCTGCTTTTCTGGCTTCTGCCGCCCATTTTCTTATTCTCGTCGCCTCTGCTCAGCCAGGAAAGGGCATCCCCTGGAGGGTCATCAAAGGAATCCAAGCGCTCGGATGAAGAAGGCCGGGCGTTGTATCGGATCGACGTCGAGGATTCGATCGAAGCGGGGCTGATCGAGCAACAGCTAAAAATCAAGCCGGAAATGGTGCGCGATCGGTCGTTCTATTTTTATGGCGATGAAGAGACCATCGAACTGATTCGCCGGTATGGGTACCAGCCGATCCGTACAAATCGAGAGGATGTTTTGACTCGCATGGTGATGGTCAAGAAGAAGAACAGTGAAGAAGATCTCTTGAAAGCAGGGGTAACCGTTGTCCTGCGAGAGCGCGAGTACTGGGTTGTGCGCGGCACCCTGGCGTTCGCGCTAGCTCCGGCGACCGGCACGAATCGTCACATCCTCAAATAGAGAGTTGATGAAGCGACATGGTCACGCAATTCTAAACATGAGAGGCACAACATATGGCTTTCACATTCGCACATTGGGACCCGCTTCGCCGGTTGGGGTGCCGAGCCCTTATTCTCACGGTGGTCTTTCTGACTCCAGGGGTTCTGGTCGGCCAATCAGTCATCACTGGCATCAACTGGTTCCCGATCGGGCCCGCGGACGTTACCAACGGCCAGACCTACGGCACCTCCCGCGTCAACACCAGCGGCCGGGCCAGCGTAATTGCCGTGAACCCTCAGAATGCGGACGATGTCTGGCTGGGGGCCGCGACTGGGGGCGTGTGGCATTCCACCAACGCCGGAGTGAACTGGCTGCCGATGTCAGACAACGAGGCCTCCCTGTCGATTGGCGCCATCGCCCTGGATAGTTGCTCGGCGACTGGGTGTGCAGTGGTTTATGCCGGCACAGGAGAAAACAGCATCCGCCGCGATACCTACTACGGCATGGGATTGCTCGTGGGACAAACCTCGACAGGCGAGTTCCAATCTTTCGGCTGGACTCTGAAAGGTGGAAGCATCTTCAAGTTTGCGTCGATCAACAATGTGGTCCTCGATCCGGGTACCTCGGGAGCCGCTAAGGTAATTTACGTGACGCTTTCCAGCGGCGAAACCGCCTCCGCAACTGAATCCACCGTTACTGCACCTGCGCCCCCGCAGGGCTACGGCATCTATAAGTCGGCGGATAACGGGAACAACTGGAACCTGCTCAGCGTTGCGGGTGCAGCAGGGTCGACGCCTACGAGCCTGGTGATGGATCCCACCAGCAGCAACACTTTGTATGCCGGGTTCATGGGCAGGGGAGTATTCAAAACGACCAATGGGGGGACGACCTGGTGTCCACTCAATCCCGGCATCCCGCGGCCACCGGGCTGCGCAGCGGCGTCGGGTTTGCCCAATCCAACTACCACCACTTTTGATCACGTAGAAATTGCGATCTACCGGCCTAGCGCCTCAAGTCCGGCTGTGCTGTATGTGGAGCAGGCGAGCTGCCTCAACTTTGTGCTCGATTCATGCACTCCGTCCATTTACAAGTCAACCGATAACGGATCCTCATGGAGTCAGGCCACAGGATCCGCGGGTACGGCTTGCGTCGCGCTCTCCGTGTACAGCCGCTACACTCATGCACTCGCCATCAGCCCTGCCAACCCCGCGACCATTCTCCTGGGCGGTGTTTATCTCTACAAATCGACCGACAGCGGCAATACCTTCTGTGACATTGGGACGAGTTCTGTGCATCCGGACCACCACGCGCTGGTCTTTCCCGATCCTGCGAACGCGAACCGGGTCTATAACGCCTCCGACGGGGGGTTCGCATATTCGGCAGACGGCGGCAGCACCTGGACGAGCGGCAACAGTGACTTGCAGATCACCGGGTTTCAATCGATGAGTTCCTCGGCTCTCACCGCACGCATCATCGGCGGCACGCAGGACAACGGTACCGAAATGTGGTTGGGGACACGCGTGTGGGATCATCGCCATGATGGCGATGGAGGGGCGACCATCCTCGATCTGGATAATGTTCTGACCATGTTCGACACCAACTACTATGTTTCACCGAACCGGTCCACCAACGGCGGTTCGCTGAATGCGTGGGGGTCCATCACCACCGGCATCAATCTCAGTGACCCCGCTGCCTTCTATCCGCCGCTGATCGAGGCCCGTTCGGATTCGCACAACATGTACATCGGGACCAATCGGCTGTACCGGAGCACTGACAAGGGCACCACCTGGACCGCTGTGAGTCCCGTGCTGGGCGGCACTTCACCGGTCTTCCCGGATATCGGCAAGACGAATGTAATCACGGCAATTGCGGTCGCGCCCAGTAACGCCAGCCGCGTCTACATCGGTTACTACGACGGACAAATGTTCGTCACGAACGGGGCCTGCAACACGACGGCTTGCTGGACGTCGGTGGGCGGAACGGCGAATGGTCTTCCCAGCGCTCCAATTACGCGGATTGCCGTGGACCCCTCCAGCGCCGACGTGGCATACGCCACCTACTCCGGCTTCAGCGGCGGGGCGCATGTGTTCAAGACCACCAACGGCGGCACTACCTGGACAGCGGCCAACAATGGGTTGCCAGCCATCCCCACTAACACCATCCTCGCAGAAAACACTACCACGCTTTGGGTGGGCACGGACGACGGCGTTTTCCAGAGCACCAACGCTGGAGCGAACTGGAGCCGCTACGGCAACGGACTGCCCCGCGTTCCGGTTTTTGAAGTAACCATTGATCCCACTCGGGGGCGGCTATATGCCGGCACGCACGGACGGGGAACGTACATTCTAACCCAACCGTTTCTCAGCAATTTTGAGGGTTGGGTAAACAACGACATCTGGGACATCCCGGTGTACGGCAACGGTTTTGTCGGCAGTCTGTCCAGTCCTCCAGGCTCGGCGTGCACCATGCAGCTGATTCAGCGGAACGGCGCCGTCTGCGCATCCTCGACAACCGATGCCATGGGCGGGACCATCTCCTTTGACACGTCGGGAACCCTGGTGACGAGCAAGGGAGGTTTCTACAACGGAAAGAATGTGGCATGGGGATGTTTCAATGGAAGCTGCATCGCCGGAAAGACCATCGCGCAATGTAATCCCCCGAGCAACCCGCTTACGAGTGTGACCGTCACTTGCGGCACTGAGGTGGGCATTGACCACATTCTGGGCTGTCCGGCTCAGGCGAATCCTCCCAGCAGTATCCTGGGGCTTTCCGCAATGCCGGGTGCAGGAGCTGGAGCGGGCGCGGGCGCGGCGGTCGCTGTGACGTCGGCAGCCGCAGCCGGACAGATCACTGAGGCTGCATCGTTCGATCTCATCCCTTCCCTGCAGGGACGAAACGGCGCCCAAGTGTTGTGCACCGCCAATGTCCAATTGCAAATGGGTGACACTCCGCTGAAAGCGTTGCAGAGGGCCAGCGACGCCGTGAATTCCGATCCTGTCTGCCGTGGCAACTCGGTCAGCGCCGCGATCCACGGAGTGCCTCCTGAGCCGGTTCAGCTCGAGGACTTGCTGGCCAGTCCTCCCAGCCTCTCCCTTAGCGGGCCGAGTCTGGTGGGAGGACAGTTGTTCACCTCCGTTCGCGCTCCCGCCGGAGCGGCAACCGGACAGTGCTTCGATGTGAACGAGATCGGTTCCCCTATGCAGAACCAAATTGCCATTATGAAGGTCGACCTGGAGACATCGCCAGGCGGGGCCGCCGGAGGCGACCTTACCGTGGCGGAGAGATCGAGTCTAGGGTCGTGCGTCACAAAGGTCCACGCTGATCCAGGGGAGACTGCGGCTCAGATTGCCAACGCGCTGGCCAACGCCTTCCAGGCTTCGGGCGTTCCCGGACCGTCAACCTGCCCGGCCAGCCAGAACCCGCGCGATATCACGGCCGATGGCACAGCCATCGTTAGCGTGCTCGCGTCAGAACTACGGGTCTGCAATAGTGACAGGAACGTGGGAATATTGATCGCTCCGAAGGAACTTCCCAACGTAAGGCATCGTGCCCTTCAATACTCCGCCAAGTTCCTGTGCGGCTCCATGGAGGAGAGAAAGAGAGGGCATGACGATGAGGACCGCCGCCGCGAGGGAACTCAACTCGCGGAGGGAAGGTACTACACCGCCATCAACATTCACAATCCCACCGACCGGCCGGCGGTGTTGCGGATCAAGCTCGCCACGGCGGCGGACAACGCAACGCCGGGTCGGATTTCGCGATTTTTCGAGATAAGACTAGGGGCCGATGAGGTCGTGTCCATTGACTGCTCCCAGATCTTCAAGTTGCTCGACACCAAGTACGATTTCATCGACGGTTTTGCCGTGGTCGAAACCGACGTGGAGCTGGACGTGGTTGCCGTCTACACTGCGGCCGAGGAACACGGCGGGGTCAAGACGATGCACACCGAACGCGTACCTGCCCGCTTGCAGCAATAAGAGTGAGGATTCGGTGAAAGTGACTGTATCCAGGCATCCAGGGCGTCGGGCGTTCGTCGTGGCGGTCGTCGTCTGGGTCTGGCCGTTCATGGCCATGGCGCAGCTGACTACCCAGGAAAACGTCGCCCTGCGATGGGACCAGGCCGCACTGGATGCGATCCGGATCACCCGAACCTCGCCGCCCATCGCCGCCCGCGCGCTGGCCATCATGCATACCTGCATCTTCGATGCGTGGGCGGCGTACGATGAGGTTGCCTTGGGCACGAGACTTGGCGGCAGACTCCGGCGTCCGCGAGCGGAGCGCACCGCAGCCAACAAAGAAAAGGCGGTGAGCTTCGCTGCTTACTACGCCTTGGTAGACCTCTTTCCTGCCCAGAGGACCGCGAACATGGATCCCCTCATGGTCGCATTGGGATTCAATCCTGCCGACTCCTCCGATGACCCACGAACGCCAGCCGGCATCGGGAATACCGCCTGCCAGGCAGTACTGGAGTTCCGACATCGAGACGGGGCCAACCAGTTCGGGGACCAACATCCCGGCACCTACTCCGACTACACCGGCTTCACCCCGGCAAACACCGCCGAGGTATTGACCGACCAGAACCGCTGGCAACCGCTGCTGGTGAATGGCATTCCTCAGCGATGGCTTTTGCCGCACTGGGGGTTGGTCATACCCTTTGCGCTGAATTCTGGGGCGCAATTCCGCAGCGCGGCCATGTCTCAGGGACCTTACGCGCATCCCTCCGCCGGCTACTGGAAACAGGCGCTTGATGTCGTCGAGTTGAGCGCACATCTCGGAGACACCGAGAAAGTGATCGCGGAATACTGGGCGGACGGTTCCTCTACCGTTACTCCTCCTGGACACTGGCATGTCTTCGCGCATCGCATTTCACTGCGCGACCGGCACACTCTCGACCAGGACGTAAAACTCTTCTTCATCTTGGCAAACGCCCTCATGGATTCCAGTATCGCCGCCTGGGATGTGAAACGCTGCACGGATTCTGTTCGCCCGGTCACGGTGGTCCGCATGCTCATGAGCACACGGGAAATCAGAGCGTGGGCGGGGCCGGGCATCGGCGTGAGAGGCGTGTTCGGCAGGGACTTCAGAAGCTATCTTCCCACACCGCCCTTTGCAGGTTACGTTTCCGGTCACAGCGCCTTCAGCGCCGCCGCCGCTGAAATTCTGAAGCGGTTTTCGGGTAGTGACTACTTCGGTGAGTCGTTTACGGCTGAACCGGGATCGTCCCTGGTCGAACTCGGGCTTACGCCGTCTGCCCCAGTGACACTGTCCTGGCCAACGTTTTCAGATGCGGCCGACCAAGCCGGCGTGTCGAGGCGCTACGGCGGCATCCATTTTGAGGAAGACGATCTGGCAGGCCGCACGCTCGGACGTCTCGTCGCCGATCAGGTGTGGAACAAGGCGGCCACTTACATTGACGGAACTGCACGTTAGTAACCGTTAGCGGGTTCTTCCGGCTATACATCGGGAACCTGTACTGCGCGCATCAGATGCCAGACGAAAGGGCAAAATGCCTCCCCATCACTCATAAAACCCTGTGCCTCATCAAAACCTCACGTGCTCCTAAGACTCGGCTGCGAGCGTAGGTCCCCCTGTTCGGTTTGACGTGGATTTGTCGGAAAAGAGAAGGTGTCACGGCTCGCGGGACCATCAAGAAGTAGGGGCACACGCT
>JAYUJG010000181.1:0-6640 GCA_043765355.1 Acidobacteriaceae bacterium
AGCGAAGGGCGGGCGAGCCAGCGCTGCCGTCGACATCATGGCGCGCTCATCTGGTGGCGCAATGCAACCCGCCGGCGATCGTCCCTCAGGAAAGATGGAAGTAGCGGTAGCCATCGGCACCGATCCAGCGCTGACGTTTTCAGCAATCGTTCCCGCGCCTCCCGAAGTCGAAGAATTCATCATCGCCGGATTCCTCCGCCAGAAGCCAGTAGAACTGGTAAAGTGCGAAACCGTCGATCTGGAAGTCCCAGCCAACGCCGAGATCATTCTCGAAGGCTACGTAAATCTAGACGAGCTCCGCACCGAAGGCCCCTTCGGAGATCACACTGGCTTCTACTCGCTGGAAGACGAATACCCAGTCTTCCATGTGACCTGCATCACTCACAGAAAAGATCCAATCTACGCGACGACAGTAGTAGGCAAGCCTCCGCAAGAAGATGCCTGGATGGGCAAAGCGGTCGAGCGCATCTTCCTGCCGCTGATGAAGCTGAGCATCCCAGAACTGGTGGATGTAAATCTGCCGATCGAAGGCGTGTTTCACAATCTGATGCTGGTTTCCATCCGCAAGTCCTATCCTGGACAGGCGCGCAAGGTAATGAACGCCATCTGGTCGCTGGGCCAAGCGATGTTCACCAAGTGCATCATCGTGGTCGATGAAGACGTGGACGTGCAGGATGTAGCCGACGTTACCTTGAAAGTGCTGAACAACATCGATCCCGAGCGCGACATCCAGTTCACGCTGGGCCCAGTCGATTCGCTCGACCACGCCTCGCGCCTTGCGAACTACGGATCAAAGATGGGCATCGATGCCACGCGTAAGTGGTCGACTGAGGGCTTCGCGCGTCCGTGGCCAGACGAGATCGTGATGGACGCGAAGACGCGAGCGCTGGTGGATGGAAAGTGGAAGGCGCTGGCGAAGGAACTGGGGATCGAGTAGAAACCTCGGCTAGGACCTGCATCGAATACTGTTTACTGGTTAGTACTGGAGACCCCCCTGGTGCGGTCTTTTGGAATCAAAGACTTAGGTAGGTTGTTTTGCCAGGTCTTTGAGGAATAAGGACTTACATGGAAAGAGCCATGGCTAATATGCAAAGTATTGAGCGAGTGTGACTTAGCTCAGTTTTTTGTCGGTTTTTGCCGGGATTGGCTCGCAAAGTCTTGACTCTAAAGGGATTAAACTTGTAAAGTATTCCAGATAAAGGAGTTATGGGTGTGCCCGACGCGCGTGTGGCGGAGCGCAGGCTTGGCCCGCCCTTGGCCGGATGAAATCGTGATGGACGCGAAGACACGGGTCAAATACTTCTTCTGTGATCTGTAGTGGAGAAGAACTTCCAGAAACAGATTTGCCATTCTGTCCGATTGAAACAGGCTGTGCTTCTGGAAGGTTGCAGCGGTGATGAAGTAAGTGCTGAATCCGGTGTTGCCTCGGTGCGGCGCAGCCATCGCGACGTCAGCGGCTAAAGCCGCGTCTACAAGGCGACTCTATCGCAGCGCTGAAGCGCTGCGCCACCCAAAAGCAGAGGTGCGCGTACCTACTTTTGCGCGCGCTACTTTCGTGCCCCCGCTGCCGCACGCGAGCGCGAAGCCGCTTGTAAGGTCGGCAAGCTGATACCGGTCCGCGACAACCGCTGGCCTGGTCTTGGACGCCCTGGCGACTGGCTCGCCTACTCGCGCTTCTCGGCCTCTGCCGTACCAATCTTTGCCTGTGCCGTACCAAATGTCTTTGGCAAGTTCTGCCGATAGAGAGTAGAGACACGGCTCGGCGTCGGTCGTATGCTTGAAAGTGGGCCCGTTAGCTCGAATCGGACGTGAAAAGTGGAAGCTGAGAAGCAGCCCGAAGGTAGCCTGGTGCGCGGGGTCGCGGACGCCCGCAGCCAGCCCCGCTTTAAGCTTGCGGTCGATATCAGCGTCCATTCCAAAACCAGCGGCGCGCTGAAGGGCTACACCGTCGACATCAGCCAAGGCGGAGTCTCGGCAATTTTGCGACTGGAAGTTCCGCTCGGCGAGGTGGTGGAGTTGGACTTCACGCTTTCTTCGGGCGCGGTGAGGATTTACGCGGTGGTGCGCCAAAGGAACGCTTTCCGCTATGGTTTCCAGTTTATTGAGGTCAATGAGACGGGAGAAATGATTCGCACCACCTGCCGCGAGCTGGCGGTTGCACAATTTGCGAAACCGCCCGACCGGCCGTGATTCACGGGCGGTCCACGCCCTGTGTGCGCCCTGTGCGCCCTGCTACAATTATTCGGACCTCTTCACGAAAGGAACTCTCCTCATGCTATCCGCAGGCAATCCTTTTCCGAATTTTTCTCTTCCGAATCAGGACGGCAAGATCACGACGCTCGCCGATTTCGCTGGAGGCTGGCTGGTGATTTACTTCTATCCCAAAGACGACACGCCCGGATGCACGATTCAAGGCAAGTCATTTACCGCGACCAAGGCCGAATTCGACGCGGCCGGGATTAACGTGATCGGGGTGAGCGCCGACGATGTGGCCTCGCACAAGAGTTTCTGCAACAAGTTCGCCTTTACCATCGACTTGCTCGCCGACACTGAATCGAACCTGATGAAGCCGCTCGGGATCGGCCAGGCGGAATGGAAAGGGATGAAGTTCTGGGAGCGCACCAGTTTCGTAGTCGATGCCAAAGGCGTGATCCGCAAGGTCTACGAGAAAGTGGACCCGCAGGGCCACGAGAAAGTGCTGCTGGACGACATCGCAACCCTCAAACAAAAAGCAGCCTAAGACCGTTCGCGAAACACTACCTGTAGAGAGGCAGCTTGCGGTGTCTTTGTCCCGCGACGACCCTGGTGGCGCACGCGGAGACGCGGCGAGCCGCGTCTCTACAGCGAGAGCGGAGACAGCGCGACAGCGGCGACGGCGAGAGTTGGTTATTCCGCCAGCGGATCGCCGGTGAACTCGCGCTCGCCGTTTTTATTCCAGGGCCAGCGCAGCGTGCCGGCCACTGCTTCGCTCATCACGGCGGGCAGAATTTGCAGCATCCGAGAGCGCAGGTCTTTGTAGCCTTGAATCCCGGCAAAAAGGTCGCTCATCAACTTGCGGAAGGTTGCGCTCTGAGCGGTCAGGGAAACCATTCGTTCGAGCACGCTGCCGCCAAAAATCTGTCCGCTGTAGAACCGCTGGGATACGCGCGCAGCCAGTTTTAATTCAGCCAGCACTTCTTCTCGAAGAGCAGTCTGGTAGGAGGAAGGCTTGTCAGCCAGCAATGCATCGGCGCATAACTCCGCGGATCGCAGCGCGTAGTAGAGACCTTCTCCGGTAATCGGGTCGACGAGTCCAGCGCTGTCGCCAATCATTGCCCAAGTATCTGCCCAACCGTCTGCCCGACCATCGCCGCAGACTTCGAGGGTGTCGAAAGTTGAAGCGCGAAAGGAAGGAAGAATGTGCGAGTAGAAACGCGCGCCGTCGAGACGGAAGCCGTTGGTCTGAAGCCAATCTTCGAGCACTCGTCGCAGCTCTGCAGCCGAAGTCTCACCCATCTTGCCCGCGATTCCCGCGGAGACGTGATCGGCGCGCGGGAAGACCCAGATGTAGCCGGTGATTCCCTTGAGAAACTGAATCTGCATCAGCGAGGAGCGGCCGGGAATGAAGTAGCCGGCGGTGACCATCAGATCGCGCGGAGAAATCGGCGCGAGAAACTGGGAGCGAAAAGGATTGCGAGCGCCGACAGCCAGGATCAGGTACGAAGCCTGGTAGCAGCCCTGCGGCGTAGTCAGGAGCCACTCGCCGCAGCGGCCTTCGATCCGCGTGACGCGCTCCTGATGCACGCGAGCGCCGGCGCTGCGTGCGCGCTTCAGCAGCAAGCCATTCAATGCGAGGCGCGAGAAGATCGCCACCGGATGCTGCATGGGAAAGCGCACCCGTTGTCCCGAAGGACTGATCAGCTCGCATTGTTCGATGAGGTGACCGAGAGGATGTCCAAGCGGAGGGCCATCGCCTGCAGCAGCGGCCAAAAACGGATACTGTTGCAAAGCCTTGTGTGTGATTCCGCCGCCACAGGGTTTTTCCCAGGCCAGCTTTTCATCGAAGAGAAGAACGTCTCTGCCCGCAGTAGCGAGCCGTTCGCCCGCCAGAGCGCCGGCTGGGCCGCCGCCAACAATCGCGATCGGGTGAGGCGCGCTCATGCTCCGGACGAGTTGTTGAGCATACGGTCTTGCAGCATAGCAAACCGAGTCGCCAGCGGACGGAGGAAGTCCGCCGCGGCACGGTCCATTCCCACAGCGAGATTGATCAGGGACTCCCGCCATTGTGCCAGTTCCGAGGTTCTGGCTACTGTAGCGTTGTGGCGCTGTTCAGTCCCTGATAGACGAACAGACCCGCAATGACCAGGATCATGGCTCCCGACAAAGCGCCGAGCACTTTGACGATGGGTGTGATCCGGTTCATCTTGACCAGAACCTGCATCTGGTCCTTGTGCATTTGCGATTCGGTTTCATGGAGGAAGATGGAATCATCCTCGTGCATGGTGAGGGTGCTGCGATAGATCAGGAGCACAACGAGTACTCCAGTCAGAACACCCCACGCGACCAGCAGCCCGTACATAGGAGACATATGCCACCTCGGAGCTTAGATCGAGCCTATCCCCCGAATACGAAGTTTCAGCCCAGCGAAAGCTTCGTGGAATCCGCCGGCATTTCGGGTAACGGCCCCTACTGCGCACGATTATAGCCCCGATTGCAAGCGGAGCCGCGACTTCTTGAGTATTTCTGGCATCTAAATGGTCGGAAGGGCGAAAATCCCGACCTCCGAAAAACCTTGTAGCTCCTGGGGTAACCTTTGTTATAATCTGTATGTACAAGGAGATAAACCGATGGCAACGACCACCGCACCGACCCCGACCGAAGCTCAGCCCCAGGCTCAGCCCCAAGCTCAGCCTAAGACGGCGGCGCCCGTTTTGACCGCCAGCGCGATTTCGAAGGTCAAGGAAATCATGGCCTCGCAGACGCCGGTGCCGTCTGGATTGCGTCTGTCCGTGGTTGGAGGCGGATGCTCCGGCTTTCAATATTCCATGGCGTTCGAGAACGGCGCGGGCATGATGGATAAGGTATTCGACTTCGAAGGACTGAAAGTGTACGTCGACGCCACGTCGCTCATGTATCTGGGTGGAGCGCACGTCGATTACGTCGAGACGCTGGAAGGTGCCGGATTCAAGTTTGAAAATCCGAACGTGAAGAGCACCTGCGGTTGCGGCTCGTCATTTAACGCATAAGGGAGCAACGTTCTGGGTCGGCAGTTTCGAGATTTTGTAATGCAAGAAAAAGCCTCGCATTCCATGCGAGGCTTTTCTGTTGACGGAACTGCGAAGTCCTATTGATTCTGCGGAGGCGGCCCGTTGTTTTGCGGAGTCTGCGGTGGAGAGTTTTGAGGTTGGGGTCCACCCGAAGATCCTCCTTGACCGAGTGCCTGACCGAATCCTTGTCCTGGCTGGTTGCCGCCGCCCAGGCCGGGAGCGAGTCCACCCAAATTTCCGCCGCTCGGCATGCCGGGATTGATTGGTCCGGTCAGCAACCCTCCGCGATCGGCTTGCGGCACGTAGATGAAGAGCCAGTCGTTGTAGTGAGTTTTTTCAAAAAAAACGCGGATGGTTTTTGCCTTGCTGGCGCTGGCAACTCCAAGGATCGGTCCCCCGCCGAATACCGGCCCGTTGAAGCCGGAAGTGGAACCGGACTTTGCGATGGCGTTCGAAGGCGACGACTCCGCTGAATTCGATTCTGCGGCGGCATCGGAAGACCCGGCGTCGCCGCTCGCCGGATTCAGTCCGCCCGCGGCTGTCTGTTGCACTCCGCCCGCCTGCGCCGCGAGGGCGGTGAGAGCGGCAGATGCGCCTTGCTGCAGCGCGGCATTCAGCGGGTTCTGTCCGTTGGGTCCGCCTGGCCCTGGTACTTGTCCCAGCACCGGTCCGTTGTTCAAGCTGATGTCGGTCTGATGCAGGAGTCTGAAATCCTTCTCCTTGCCGGTGGCCCGATCGATGTTCAGCGGATCTTTATAACGCTTGCGAAGGAAGCGGAGGTTGTTGGTATTTTCCAACTCCTCGACGCGCATGGGATAGCGGCCAAACTTTTTGTAGAAATGTTGAATGGCGCGCATGTAGGAGGTGCCCCGATGGCGCATTTCATCCTCGCGGTCGCGGAGGATTTGTTGCTTGACCGCGGGCAGTACGGTCAGCAGGCCAATGGTAATGAGCGCGAGGGCCAGCATGAGGGTGAGCATCATGTAGCCGCGCTGATGGATTTGTAATTTTGTAATTTTGTAATTGCGTAATTTAAACCCGTGCCACATGCCGATAGCTCGCCTTCAAATTGCCAAATTACAGATTACCCAATTACAAAATTCATTCAGCCCTGAACCAACGGCAGGCTCTGGCGGTTGTTGTTGAGCACGTCTTCCACATCGACGGCGTTTGGGGAGATGTGTAGAACGCGATAGCGACGGTCGACGATATCGCCCTCGACGGCGATGAATACGTCTTCACCCTGGGATAGAAAAACTTTCCTGGTTTCGCCGGGCCGATTGGCAAAGCCGAAAAACTTGAGCATGATGGGCGGCGGTGGAGCGGGCAACGGAGGTGCCGCAATGACCGAAGCATGGACATCCGTGCCGTTTCTCCTGGGCGATTCAATGGGC
>JAYUJG010000182.1:0-3979 GCA_043765355.1 Acidobacteriaceae bacterium
GAAACCATCAAGTCGCGCCAAGGCTTCGGCAACATCATCGGGCGCGCGCCAGAAATGGAAAAACTCTACCGCATTATCGCGAAGGCCGGGCAGAGCGTGCATCCGGTGCTGATTCTGGGCGAGAGCGGCACCGGCAAGGAACTGGTTGCGAAGTCGATTCACATGGCGGGCATGTACCGCAACCATCCGTTTATTCCGGTCGATTGCGGATCGCTGGTACCGACGCTGATCGAAAGCGAACTGTTCGGTCACGTCCGCGGAGCCTTCACCGGGGCGACACATCCGAAAGAGGGGCTACTGGCGATCGCCGAGGGCGGCACCGTGTTTCTCGACGAGATTGGCGAACTTCCCGTCGACTTGCAGGCCAAGCTGTTGCGGGCGATTCAGGAGAAGGAGATTCGTCCTGTGGGCAGCGTGAAGCGAGTGCCCATCAACGTGCGGATTCTGGCCGCCACCAATCGCGACCTCGAACGAGCCGTCGCGGATGGCACATTCCGCCGCGATCTTTTCTTTCGCTTGAACGTGCTCACCCTGAGGATTCCTCCTTTGCGCGAGCGCAGGCAGGACATCCCGCTGCTGGTGGCGCATGTAATCGAGCGCATCGGGCGCGATGCCGGAATGGAAAAAACAATTTCCGACGAGGCCCTCAAGGCGCTGTTGAATTACGACTGGCCGGGCAACGTACGTGAATTGGAGAATTCACTGGAGCGAGCCTGCGCCTTGAGCAGCGCCCACGAAATTCAGATGCGCGACCTTCCGACCCAGATTTACAGCGCTCCGATCAGCCTGATGGGAATGAGCCAGCCGAGCAACGGCATCGTGCCCATGGCCGAACTGGAGAAGCAGACCATCCTCGCCGCGCTCACTCAGGTCAACGGAGACAAGATGCTGGCGGCGCGACTGCTGGGCATTGGCAAGACAACGCTCTACCGCAAGCTGAAAGAATACGAATCCCAAAACTGAGCGTCCGCTGCGGGCACGGTTGCCAGAACGGGAGTCTGAGGAAATGCTAATCCAGCATCTCATTTATTTTGAAGCACTTTCAGGAAAGCAGATTGGCCCGGAACTTGCATTCGTATCGAGCATGATACTTCTGGTAACGCCGAGCACACGGGCATCCGAGTGTGCCGCGGCTCTGCATGAAGGCACGGGCGCGGAAGTGGTGGTAACGGAATGTCTGGCCCGAGCGACCTCCTTGTTGCGAGCGCACTCCTACCAGGCCGTGGTGTTCGATCAGTACCTTCTCGAAACCGGACCTCACGAATGGGAGAAGACGCTCGAGCACCTGGATACCGCCATCCCGGTGCAAATCAATCTGGCGATCACAGGAATGGAGCGTCTGGTGCGCGAGGTTCGAGGGGCCCTGCAGCGCCGCCAGCGCGAGGAGGTGGGGGCGCGTCAGGCCGCGACCGGCAAACTGCACAGCGAGCTCAACGGCACGGTCACGGCTCTGCTGCTATCGAGTGAACTGGCCCTGGAAGCCAACAACCTGCCCCCGGCAGCCACCGAAAAAATGCAGTCGGTCCACGAACTGGTCAAGAAGCTTCGCCGCCAATTGGAAGGCGAGGCTCCGGCGGAAGAACATGAAGCCGTCGGTGCCTATCGATCGTCGGACTCATGGAAGAGTGGCCCTTGAGGGCCACGTCCCAATGCCGCCGATGAGGCCTTTAGGCCCCGTGTTGATTGCACCCGTCTCAACCGCCGCCGCATTAGTTGAACAATCGCTGCGTGACGGCGCTCACATCTATTTCACCGCCAAAACGCTACGATCGGGAAATGGATCGCACATTTTTCATCACGTCCGTCACCGCCCACCGCAGGAGCAAATTCCAATGCATCGCCCCCGCCGACCTCCTCGTCGACGTGCTCCTCCACTGCCGCGCGCAGTGTAAATATCGGCTCCATGACTTTGTCATCATGCCCGATCACTTTCATACGTTGATCACACCCGCGCCGGAACGCTCTTTGGAGCGAGCGGTTCAATTCATCAAGGGAGGATTCTCGTTCCGATTGAAGTCGAACCTCCCGGTCTGGCAAGCAAGTTTCACGAATCATCGCATCCGCGACGACGACTTTACCAACCATCGAAGATACATCTGGATGAATCCAGTTCGCGCGGGACTGGTTCGACAGCCCGAGTACTATCCGCACTCGTCCGCGGCAGGACTGTTCTCGCTGGATGAAATGCCAACGGGGCTGAAGCCGTTTCATCTCTTACGCCAAACGCCGGCCTGAAGGCCGGCTCTTCCACCTTCGCCCATCCCCTAAGTAACCCCCCTCTTTCCCGTCGATGCCCGCCAATTTGCCGATAACTCCCCTGAGGCCATCCCGCAATCATGGGGTTCTTTCAACAATTATTTTCGTCGGAATTCACGCCCCACGGTTTCTGCTATCTTTGGAACCCGCACCTCGTTTGGCTGCACGTCATTTCCGACGGACTCATTACGCTCTCGTATTACTGCATTCCCATCATCCTCATTTATTTCGTTCGCAAGAATCGCAAGCTTCCCTTCAACCGCATTTTCTGGATGTTCGGAACCTTCATCCTGGCCTGTGGCACCACGCACTTGATGGAAATCTGGAACGTATGGCACGGCAACTACCTGATTGCGGGCATCGTCAAGGCCATCACAGCGGTGGCTTCCGTGCTCACGGCGGCGATGCTCATCCCGCTCGTCCCAATGGTTATTGCGCTGCCCGAGCGGGCGCATTTACAGAAAGTGAATCGTAGCCTGGAACGGGAAATCGCCGAGTGGAAACGGGCCGACTCTCCCATCGAAGACCCGCTGCGTCGCCGGGTCAACAGCGGGTACGTTGCCGCGGTTCTGTTGACCGTATTCATCGGCTTCTTGTCCTGGCGCAACGCCCGTCTGGCAGCCCGCGATGCCGATCTGGTCGCTCACACCTACGCCGTCATGGGCACCATCGAACTCACATCCAAAGATCTGATCATCGCCGAAACCAGCGCGCGGGCATTTGCCTTGAGCGGACAAAGACTATTGGAGCCTTACCTGGCTGCCCGCGCGGCAGTCACTCAGGACGTGGAGACGCTACGCAAATTGACTGCCGACGATGCCGAGCAACAACGGCGGCTGGACTTGCTCGATCCGCAGATCGGTGCCGCGATCAAATTCGCGGAACGCATGGTTGCCATACGAAAGCAATCCCAGGCGGCTCCCGATGGCGGCAAGATTCTGGAAACAGAGCGGCTGATGAATGCGGTGCGAGACACCAGTCGAGACCTGCGCGATGAAGAGGCCCGGCTCCTGGCCCAGCACACCCGCAAAACCGAGATGGGGCGCCGGTTGACGAGTTTCATCATCGTCGCAGGCATTTTCGTCGGTGCCAGTCTCTTGTCGCTGGCCGGCCTCGCCGTCAATCGCGAGATCGACGTCAGTGCCCGGGCACGAGCCCAAATCAGCACGCTGAACGCCGAGTTGGAACAGCGCGTGGACCAGCGGACGTCCGCCCTGCAGGCGGAGATCGCCGAGCGCAAGCAGGCTGAGCAAGATCGCGAGGTGGCGAGAGAGATACTGGCCGGGCAGGCATCGGAACTCTCGGTGCAAGCCAGAGAACTCGCCCGCTCGCGCGCGGACCTGGAATCGCAAACACTCATGCTCCGCTCCGTGCTCGACAGCATGACCGAGGGCCTGGTCGCCGCTGACGAACAGGGCGCGTTCGTCATCTGGAACGCTGCAGCTCATACGATCCTGGGCATGGGCCTGTCCAGCATCCCACGCGACCAGTGGACGGAGCATTACGGGGTGTTTCTGCCCGACACCGTGACTCCTTACCCCAACGACCAAACCCCCATGGATCGGGCTCTCCGCGGGGAGACCTGCACGACCGAATTATTCGTGCGCAATGCCGCGCAACCGCAAGGCGTCTGGATTGAGGCCAGCGCCGGTCCGCGAAAAGACAAGCATGGCTCTCTGTGTGGGGGAGTCGTGGCCTTCCGCGACATCACCGAGAAAAAAGC
>JAYUJG010000183.1:0-12156 GCA_043765355.1 Acidobacteriaceae bacterium
TGGTGCCGGGAGGGGGAGTCGAACCCCCAAGACCCGAAGGTCGGCGGATTTTGAGTCCGCTGCGTCTGCCAGTTCCGCCATCCCGGCTTGGTGCATAGAACCGCGGAGACATCAGCTTAATGGACGACTGGAACGTTTGCAACCGCCCGATGCTCGTGCCCGGCACCTCCCGGCGAACGCGTTTCAGCGGAACCGAGGGGCTCCGCATGAATCTGGCTAAGGGGCCGGCGCGCTCGCCAGTTTGTTATGCATCGCATCCCACAAGTTCACCCTGGACTCTTTGTGGAAGGTGTAGGTTAGCGCGACCTTTGTATTAATGCGTTTGAGAAAGTCATAGGTTCTTTCGGTCTCGAAAAAACGCAACTCGACTGAGGGAACCACGCTCAAGTTGCCGATCAACTGGAACTTGAGACCGTTGCTGACCGTCGTATCGAGCCGGGTCAACGCGCTTATTTGGTCGCTCTTCGGGTTGTAGTTCCCCTTGCTGGTGAATTGATAGCCCCACTTGCCCTGAATCACGTCGAGGTTGAATTTGCTGTCCCAGTAGATACCGGCTTGGTCAAAGGTGTTGTAGTGCAGGACGGGAACCTGGCCCGCCGTTAGAGTTAACTTACCGACGCAGGCGGCCAGGCTCGTGGTGTCGCTGAGGTTACAGACGTTGCCGCCGGGGAGATTCGATACCTGAGACAGGACGTCGGAGTTCCTCACATACAGACCGCCAACTTCGAAGTAGGAGTCGCCACTCTCGTAGCGGAATCCGCCTTTGAATTGCTCGCCGTGACTGGGCCGCTGACTAAAGGTGAAGCTCGCGCTGCCCGGCATACCGGTCAGTGTCAGGCTCGTGTTCGTGATTTGGCGGGTGTAATCGAACGGATGAAAACTCAACAAATGACGAGGACCCCGCCGGGGATCGCTGATCGAGTACTGCACAATCGGGCCGACAGTCCCGTTATTGGCCGACCAGTTCGGCGAACTCGCCTTGGTGAGGCTTCCCTGCACTGACTTGTCAAACTTTTCGTCGATGGAACCGCCCACGTCCCATTTGCCGTGAGCGCGGCGATCGAGGATTCGCAGACTGGTGAGCCAGGAGAACTCGCTTTTGGTGGGCTGAGGAATGTCGCTGTTCAAGACTCCGGTAAAATTTGCGGTTTCGGCCCTGGTGGCCAGGGCAGTATTGAGGTTCCCGGCGACCGAGAGATTGATCAGGTTGACATCCAGGTAGGGATAGCTCTGAAGCACCTTTTCGGTGGCGCCACGAGGGATGGCTGCCTGAGCCTCCGGGGACCGGTCGTGTCCAACGGCGAGCTCGTGAAGCTGAGCCGCGACGTATTCCCAATTGCCATCCGGTTTGCGGTTGTCGTGAATCAGACCCGCGATGCGCTGGGTTTCTTCCTCGGTGACAGCGTAGTACGTCTCGTCGACCTGAGGCTGCCGAACCCGGTCAGGCGCCTCGCCACAGTGGTACAGCTGTGAACCCGGTGGTGTTGCGCCTTGGGCGAGGGCCTCGCAAACCAGCACGCTGATTCGTACTCCTTTCTTGTCGCGGCGGAAAAAAGTCACTTTGCCGCCATCGCCCGGCTTGGCGAATTCCGGATAAACGGTGTCGCCGTTCGAGATATAGCTGGACGCCGCGACCCGGTACAGCGAGGTATCCGACAATTCTTCCAGATGAGCGTAAAGTGACGGATCTGTGGTGCCTGGTTTGGGATCAGTCCCCTTGAGTAATCCTGCCGGTTCCAGCCCCCTGCCACTGGTGTCGTGGAGTATCCAGAGGGGATTGTTCTCGTCCTTCTTGTACCCTGCACTTTCCTTGATGAGCGCCTTGAGCTGGCTGCCGCTTAAGTTGGAATGGGCCAGGAGATCGTCCTTCCAGAAAATTTTGTCGAGAATCTCCTGAACCGTGCCGGCTCCCGCCAGCTGAATTCTCCAGGCTTGCTTGCTCTCGCCCTCATCGCCTGTTTTGGCGGGGTTGTTCGTTATTTCTTTGGTGTCCCAGACATCCCTCGTTTGTAGAAAGGCGGTGTCCGCTGCCTCGGTATCGAACCCCTTATTGTCCTGCAACATGGCACAGGTGGCGAATTTCATCAGGCACGCCGCAACTTTCGTACCGCCACAGTCATCGGGGGTCTTGTTGCCAATCACCCGATAGCATTGCTCGTACGGAACCAAGGTCGATCCCACGAAGATCCGCTTTTGCAGTTCTTTCCAGGCGTCGCTAATCCCTTTGGCGACACAGCCCTCCGGGGGGGGAACCTTCTGGGGAACTCCTGAGGCCGCATCGTTACCGCAGTATTCAGTGTTCGTGGTGAAGTCTGCATGGGCGGAGAGGGCTTGACGCGTCAGCGTGACAGAACCAAGCGGCACTCGAATCTCCTGCTGCTCTTCGTCGAAGGCGGGCGGTGGCCCGACCACAAACCGAGGGCGAGCGTCGCCCGCGGCAAGGTGCAAAACCGTCTCTTGCGCACGGGTTTCGTGAGCGATATCGGCCCGCGCTATGACCAGGTCGAATGCCGGATTGGGGCCTTGGTTGCGCAACGCGAACCCTTTGGGTACTTCGACATGGCGAGCAAATTCTTCGGCGGTGTCGTAGTCCATCTGCGCCATCAGAACGGTCACACCCGAAAACTTGGTGCCGTTAAGATTCAAGGACTTTGTCGCCAAGCTAAGACTCTCAGTGGCCACCGCTTGCTTATCCCGGAACGCGGCTGCCGCCACCTCGAATTCGGTCGTGGAAATCGCCTCGTCGAGCTGAAACGCATCCAGCGCCTGTTCGAGCGCGTCTTTCGGGGGAACGGCATCGACTTCAACGCGGTGGGGCATCCAGTCCGCCACTTTTTTACGATCTGGCTCTTGCGAGTTGTAGGTTTGCGGTGGGTCGTAAAGAATACTCTTCTTCAGCAGTTGCCCTGACTTGCAATCCTTCACGTCCCATCCCGCGTTTTGTTTCGGCATGTAGGATCGGAAGTTGACGTCCACCACGGCAAAGATCGCCACTTCGGTGTTGTTTTGCGGATCGGTTTTCAGAATGTAAGGAACGTGGAACATTGGCACTTCCACATGGATGGGCAGGCAATACTGTTTGGGTGCGCTCCCGCCGCCGGCACTTCTGAAGGCGATGCCCGCGATGCAGAAACCGTAGTCCCATCCGGGCTCGAGATCGGCAGCGCCGCGTTTGCGATCGGCGGCACCGCGTTTGCGATCGGCGATCCGGCGCTGTTCGTGCGGTGACTGTTTGTTCTGAATACGCACAAACGACTTACTTTCGGCGTCCCAGGGCCAGGTTTCGCATTGGGGTGACAGTTCATCGGGGTTCGTGCTCGCATCACAGAGATGCCCCTCAAGATGAGCGGGGTCGACCGCAATCAAACTCGGGTCAAACTTGAATGCCAATCGAACCAGCCAAGGCATGGCTCTGCCGGAAAAGTCGGTGGAAATGCCATCCACGTGGTCGGTAAAACTCTTCTTGGAGGATTCGCGGTGTTTCTCATCTTTCGGGACTAACACAAGGTTGTCCGCAAGGAACGGACCGGCGACACCACGATGGCGGCGGTTCTGGTTCAAGGAATCCGCGATTTTCCAGAGCCGGTAGGCGCCGAAGTAAAAATCTTCCTTGCCCGGAACCAGCGCACTAAAACCTGCGGCATCGAGAAAGCGCGCTACGTTGTCATCTCGGTAGTCGGGGCCGGGGTCTTTGCGGCTCTTGAACTGATTGTCATCGTCCAGACGCGCTTTGTACTCGGGAGAAAAATTGTCGCCCATGCCCAGCAAGATGCACGGGGTCTTGCATTCCGCATGATAGGCATCCAGAAATTTCTGCGCGGGGCCTGAGAATTCGAATTTCCGGTCCTTCTTGTCCTTTTCTTGCTTGTCCTTGTCCTGCACGATGTCTTGACGCAAATACCCCAGCATGCGGCCGGAATAGAATATCTTCGCGGCAGTGACAGCCGAACCTCCAGATCCGGCGCCGCTCCCTTGGGCATTCACAATTACCGTGGGCCCAGCCAGCGTGAGAACGAGCATCGTCACCGACAACCATTGTTTCGCGTACATTTCCCCTCCACGACCAACGATTTTGAATTCCTGAACCACCGCGGCATTGTGTTCGCTATGCGTACCTGCGCGAGCTTACCTAGTAAGACGACAAATGTTCGCAAACTCCTTCTCTTCCCACGACATATTTTTCGGAGAAGTCGTTTCTTGCAACAAAAGACAAGGCCGCCTGTAAGGCGGCCTTGTTGAAATCCCACTTTTCTTTTTCCCTGGTCGCGCTGTCCAGTGGCTCCGCGACTACTTCGCGTGAATCACCCCAAACGTTCCCGCCTTATTGTTATGCGGGCCGGCGGTGAAGAAGAGCTGGTTGGTTCGGCCGTTATTAGCCGTCCCGCCGCCGAACTCAATCCCCCAGAGCTGGTCGATGACCAGGTTCTTGCCGTTCGAGTCGCGGAGCGTGCCCAGAAACTTGCCCGAGACCGCGTTAAAGGCGTTGATGGTTCCATTGTTTGTGTTGTTGGAGACCAGCAGCGCGTTGCTGAACTTCCCGAAGTTCTTGGGCGCGACGGCCAAGCCCCAGGGCTGATTCAATGGCTTTCCCTGCGCCAGCGTTCGCACGAATGTTCCGTCTTCCTGGAAGATGTCGATGAAGCCGCCCGTGGCTCCGGTGGAATCGGCGAAGGTCACGTAAACGAAGCCGCCGATATCCTGAATGCCAAAGGGCGCGAAGCCAGCGGGCAGCGCGCTGTCGGTAAACGATTTCACCCAGGTGAAAGTCCCGTCATAGACATCGACTTTGTTGTTGGCAACATCGGCGGCATAGAGAAAATTCCCCGCGGCGTTGCTGGTGACCGCTAACCCGGTATAAACCGCGCCCGACGACGAGTTATCAACCTGAATCAGGGCATCATTGAAATTGGTTTGCGGCGACCATGCGCTGACGGTCCCGTCCAAAGTCGCGAAAAGGAAGAACGACGACCATCCCTGCACCATGAAATCCGACGAGCCGTTGAAGACGATTCCCGTCGGCGAACCCGGGCCCGCGCCGCTCTGCGAAGGGATTACCACCTGCAGGCTCTGGGCAACTCCGTGTCCATCATAGAGCGTCGACCAGCCCGAGCCGGCGTCGCTAATCCAAAACGGTCCGCCCGGCCCGTACGCCAATCCCCACGCGTTCACCAGCAGCGGATCGGTGTGCAATGCTTTCCCTACCTGATTCGAAACCAGATTCTTGAGTTGATACTGCGCCAGAGCTGTGCCCGAAACACACATTACAACCGCGAGCCCGAGGCAAATTGTGAAGGCAATCTTGCGACGCTGCATACAGAAATCCTCCTTAGTATCTTGCGTAGCCAAAACAGGTGGCAATGGAGTCGCTTCCGCGAGCACGGCGCTCGAACGACGAATCTTGAATCCTGCTGGCCATCGAATGCTAGTTCCGCAGCCTCCGCCAGGTTGTCAACGGCGTGTCATGTGTTTGTACAATTCTTGTCGGTGTGGCGTGGCTGGCCCCAGCCGTCGCCGGGCGGCCACGGACCGCGGACTGAAAATTGTTTGAAACGATTCTCGCCCTTTCGGCACTATTGCAATAAGTGGAAGGCATCGCGGAGTGCAGCGATGAGCCACAGTTTAGGACCTCAATCTGGGAACTCCAGGTTGGGATCCAATAAGAGTGCCGGAGCCGACGGGGAAGCGGCTCCGGCGCTTTTTACGGGACTTCTCCAGAGCCAGCAGACCCGGTTTTCGGTCCCTGCTTTTCGCTGAAACCAAAGGAGTTCCACACTTCCCAGTGCACGCTCACCGCTCCATTTCGCCGCTGGGACGCCGCCTAAGCGGCCACGCGGTTCTGAAACGCTCGCCCCTCACCCTAGTCCCGGAAATGGGCCACGCTTCGCCAGCCCAAGTGCTACACTGTCTGCCACTTGTGGGCACCCGGGGCAAGCTCTTGCAATTTCACTCCTTTGACGAACCCTACCTTGAGCGTCTGCGGGCGGGAGACTCGCAAACGCAAGAGCATTTTGGCGCGTACTTCACCGCCCTGATCCAGGTAAAATTGCGCGCGCGTCTGCAATCGCGCGAAGCCATCGAAGATGTACGTCAGGAAACCTTTGCCCGGTTTTATGTGGCCCTGCGCCAGGGTAAGATTCTTCACCCCGAGCGCCTGGGATCCTACGTAAATTCCATGTGCAACAACATCTTGCTCGAGCACTATCGCGCCAACGTCCGCCACTCTTCGCTCGACGACGACAAAGATAGAGACAAAGACGACGGCAGCAAGAACGAATCGAAAGAACTCCCGGCCAACACGATCGATGCACTGGATGCGCTCACTGCCAAAGAGACCGAAGAAAAAGTCCGCGAGATTCTGGCGCAAATGTCAGAACGCGACCGGCGGGTGCTGCGCGAGGTCTTTCTCGAAGAGCGCGACAAGGACGAAGTTTGCCGCGATTTCGGCGTCGATCGCGACTTTCTGCGCGTCTTGCTGCATCGCGCAAAACAAAAATTCAAGACTTTATATTTGAAAGACAAGAGGAACGATCCGCCGCAGTTAGCTTCGGCGTAAATGGCTGTGAAACGCTGGGTCGCGCCAGCGCACTATTTTGATATGCGAGGGGGCATCTTCCCATGGACCACGATGTGGTGGTTCGTCAAAAAATGACGGAGCAGTATCTGCTGGGCGAACTCGATCCCACGGCACGGGACGAGTTTGAGGAGCACTATTTCGACTGCCAGGACTGCGCCCTCGACATTCGCACCGGGGCGTTATTTGTTGAAAAGAGCAAAGTTGCCTTGGCCGAAGAGTCGGAGAGCGCCGCCTTTCGCGTCCCCGTGCCTGCCGTGGTCGCGGGAAAACCGGGCATTATCGCTGGGTTCCGCGCTGGATTGTATGGTATAGTACGTCCCGCGTTTGCCGTACCAGTACTGGCTTTGCTGCTGGCGGTCATTGGATATCAGAATCTGATTACCTATCCACACTTGCAGCAGGCGCAACTGGCGGCCAATCGTCCACAGGTGCTACCGTGGGCCCAGGTCAACGTCGGCACTTACGGGGATGGGCCGGTGATTACGACCTCCCCGGGCAAGGGGTTTCTCCTTTTCGTGAGAATCCCGCCTGAGGGCGTGTATTCCCGCTACACTGCCGACTTATATAACCCGGCGGGAAAAGTGGAGTGGTCGCTCACCATTCCCGTGACGGCGAATCAAGATCGTCCTAGTCAAGATCGGACGAATCTAGCTCGGCCCAGTCAAGATCAATGGCCGGTACAGGTTCCGGGAGCGAATTGGGTCGCTGGCAACTATAAATTAGTGGTGCGTGGCATTACTAGCACGGGCGAGAGTAAGGAAATTGGTCCGGCATCATTTGAGTTACAAATTCAACAGTAACGTCAACCGGGAGATGAATATGTCGGTTATGGATCCACCAGTGAGCACGCTCAATTCTGCAGGCACCGGCACGACGGTCGAACCATCGCACGAGTACCACGCGGAAGCCCACGCTCTCAGCGGCTACCTGCATCATCCCGTCTATCAGCGCATCAACGAAAAGGCGCAGGTCACGCTGAAAGACTACCGGGATGGCCACATCCAGGAAAAAGAATCGCAGTTCGGCCTCGAAGGCATTTCTTTCGAATCGGGCCGCTCGCGCGTGTCGGGCAATCGCAACCTGAAAAACAAGGGATGGATCACGCTCTCCACATCCATCGTCGAAGGCCTGAATGTTCTCGAAGTAATCACGGCCGACCGTGTCGTGTCGCAAGTTTCCACCGAGCACGCATACGTCAATGGCCATGTGCCGAGTCTTACTTTTCTGGGCACGCAGTTTGTCAACCTGCGGCTCAGCGGCATCCCGATCAAACCAAAATTCGATTTTGGGATTTGCGCCGATAAGCCGCAGGGAAAGACCCCTTACGTCAAGCATCTGAGTTTCTTGCGCGGCGCCAAGAAGCAACTCGATACCATCATCCAAGGCGACCTTCCCGTAGAAGTACGCAACGAGTACAGTGATAGGCTGAAGGTTGTCGAAGGTCTCATTGCCTACGCAGGCAATAGCGGAAATGGGAGAAACGGCCAAGAGCCAATCGTCGTCACATGCTCACTGATCACAAGCATCGACATCGACGAAGCCAGGAGTGTAATTCCGGGGTTGAAGACCGCCGGGAATGTCCTGTTCATTCCGGAATTCGGCACCGTGGCTCTGGGAGAGGTCGAAGTGAAGAGCTCGCCTCAGGACAACGGAGAGTACGACAACTACTTCAACCTGAAGATGGTCGAGATGAACCTGGGCTGCATCGGGAACGGAAAGATCACGGCTGGATCTTCGGCCAACAATGGCGCACACAAACCCTAGCAATCGTCCTACTTCTGGTCGCGGTGGTGTCCTTAGTCTCCTGTAGAGGTCGATATGGGTCCCGTGATGCCTCACTGGAGCATGCCAACCTGGCCTTCGTGCATGGCGAATTGAAACAAAGTCAGGATGAGGCTGATCGCGGCTACCAGAAGTTCCGTGGTTCGACTCCGGAGCTGGCTTGGAAATTCAGAATCCTGGAAGCGAAAGCGGCGCTATGGCGAGGGCTATTCGAAGATTCGCTGAAGCTACTCAGATCAGAGCCGCTACCTTTCGGCCAGCCTGACCTAGCCATCCCTATCCTTACGCTTGTCGGCGCAGCCAGCGTTAATACCCACAATTTTTCGGACGCGAAACGTGCGCTCGATGATGCAGCGAGACTTTGCGCGATGTACGCGGCCATCAGTTGCGGGGACCTGCTCCAGACCCGCGGCCTCCTCGCCAGCGAGCAGGGCGATTCCGATTCCGCAGAAACTTTCTACGCACTCAGCCTCTCGTTCGCTCGCGCACATGGCGACTTGTTTCTGGAATCCACTTCCCTCCTGAACTTGGGAACTGAATCGCTTGCACAAGGGCGCTTCGATCAAGCGATTGATCGGTCTGAGGCTGCCTACCGGGTTGCGACGGCGTTGGAGGCGAGGGTTACAGAACTCGTCATCCAAGGCAATATCGGTTGGGCCCGTTACAAGCTCGGCGATGCGGACAAGGCACTGGGGCTGTTCCTCGACGCTGAAAAGAATGCACGAGAACTCGGAGACGTTGTCGACCAAGGGATATGGCTGACGAATGCCGGCTATGTCCACCTGGATGATCGTAACCTCTCACTTGCTGAGCAATCCTTCCGCCGAGCGCTTGAAATCGAGGAAGCGGTCAACAGCCAGGAAAACATCTACAACGCTCTGCGAGCACTGGCGCGGCTCTCTCTGCAAACTGGCGATGGCGCAAAGGCTAACGAATACTCCGAACAGGCTTTGGCTATCGCGCGTAAAAGCGGGAATCGACTCGATGAACTCTACCCGCTCCTGGTTATGGGCCAAGTTTCTGCGCTTCGCGGGGATAACAAAACGGCCGAGAGCACGTTTCGCGAGGTAGAGCGCGACAAACTTTGCCCCGTATTTCTGAAGTGGGAGGCGGAGCACTCGCTGGCCCATCTCTACGAAGACGAAAAGCACTCGGATGCGGCCGACCGCGAATACCGCGCCGCCCTCGCCACCTTCGAAGCGGCGCGCGACAATGTGCGGCATGAAGACTTCCAGCTTTCTTTCCTCACCAACGCCGCGCGCATCTACGACGACTACATTCACTTTCTCGTTACTCAGGGCAAGACCGACGAGGCTCTCCGCTGGGCCGACTACAGCCGCGCCCGCACTCTCGCGGAGGGATTGGGACTGCTGACTAAAGGAGCGTCCCCCGGTCCTCCGCCGCTGAACCCTCGTCAGATCGCGCGGCAGGGTAACGGCACGGTTCTGTTTTATTGGCTCGGCGAAAAGCAGTCTTATCTGTGGGCGATCACGGCGCGGAAGACGAGTTTGTTTACGCTCCCTCCGAGCTCGGAGATCGATGCGGCGGTGTCGCGCTATCGCAGGGCGCTCGGCGGATTGCAGGATGTGCTCGATGCCGGCGACCCCGATGGGCAGGCGCTTTATCGGATGCTGGTGGCTCCCGCGCAGGCGATGTTCGGCGCGGCTGGCGCAAAGGTCTTTGTGATTCCCGATGGCAGCCTCAACAACCTCAATTTCGAGACGCTGCTGGTGCCGACAACAGAGGCGGCTGAAGCAAAGATGTCCGCAAGAAGGCTCTCCGAAATAAAGTTGCCCGAAGCAAAACCTTCCAAGCCCAAGTTGCACTACTGGATTGAAGACGTGACCATCGCCAACGCCAGTTCGTTGCGCGTGCTGGGCGCAAGGCCCGCGGACTTGAACACCCGAAGAAGTGCAGAAAGAAGCACCCCTAAAACGAAACGCGACCGCAGCCTGTTGCTCGTTGGGAACAGCATCGCCGCCGGCGATCGATTTCCCGAGCTCCCAAAAGCCGCCTTACAGATGGAAAACGTCGCCCGCCATTTTCCGGCAGACCGGCAACAGATCCTTTCGCGAGGAGCGGCGACTCCGTCGGCGTATTTGGCAAGCAATCCAGAAAAGTTTTCCTATCTCCATTTCGTAGCCCACGGAACCGCCAGCCGCCTGAGCCCGCTCGATTCGGCGATCATATTGTCGAAGACTGGCCTATCGAAGACTGGCCTGGCAAAAACCAGCGCCGCAACGACGGGCGTCCCACAGACTCCGACGTCGCAGACTCCGTTGCTGGAAACTTCATCGCCAGAAAACGGCGCCGACGATTCTTTCAAGCTCTACGCTCGCGATATTATTCGCCATCCCTTGCACGCGGATCTGGTCACGATTTCGGCGTGCCACGGAGCGGACGGACGCGCTTACTCAGGCGAAGGGTTGGTCGGCCTGTCGTGGGCCTTCATCCGAGCGGGCGCCCACAATGTCGTTGCAGCTCTGTGGGAAGTGACGGACGTTTCCACTCCGCAACTGATGGATCAGTTTTACGACGAGATGGATAAAGGCGCGCCTCCGGCCGCAGCCCTGCGCGCCGCCAAACTGCAAATGCTTCGCAGCACCGGATTCCGCAATCCGTATTACTGGGCGCCCTTCCAACTCTATGCCGGCTCGTGACCTTCTTTGGCGTGGGGAACCGTCGCGACTTCTCTCTCTACGCGGTCAATGCGTTTTTTGATTTTGTTGAGATTGTCTCGGCTTCCACACGGCGGGCGGGACGCCCCCGGACAGCCGCCGGGACGGCGGCGCTACACGAAGACCGGCGCGCTAGAAGCCCGGTTGCGCCGTGATCCCTTTCGCTTCCACACACTCGTAAGCGCGACCGGCAGCGAGGTTTTTGTATTCCTCGGTTCTGCCGCTCGGCCATTCGATCACCACGCGATCGATTTTGTCGCGCTTGCCGAGGTCCTGCCTGAAGCAGCTTGGATAAGGCAATGGCGGCGGCCGCCGCGCCCGTGCCAATCAGGTTGTGTCCGCAGCCATGTCCTGGAGCTCCCTCGATCACGGGATGGCGCTGAGATTCAGCGTTTTTTGCGAGAGTCCCGGTAAGGCATCGTATTCACCATTAGAGAGCGATCACGGGTTTGCCGCTGCTAGGCGAAATGGACTTGAACCCCAGATCTCCACGGTGTCAACCTACGACCGATACAAAATACAACAACTTACCGCGATAGAGAAATGTCTTTCAGCTTGTTTTACACATAACGCAGGTAAGAATCGCAGCAGGAATTACAGGCACTACTTTGCCTTCCCCGAAACGCCGGTAAAGATTATGGTAGGCCCGAATGGACTCGAACCATCGACCTCCTCCGTGTCAGGGAGGCGCTCTAACCAACTGAGCTACGAGCCTTCGATTTAAGTGGAGTGGTTTCTTTGCGGTGGTGGGTTTGGGGGGTGTCCACCGAGAGCAGTCTACAACGACTTAGGGGACGGTGTCCACAACCTTTTGGACACCATGCTTTTTTTCGCCGAAAAGGCCGGCTAGATCGGGGGACACTTCTCTTGATGCCGCAGGGCGGCTGCTTTGGTGGGGAAGGCCTTGCGGCGGCGGACGCCGTTGTCGCGCCAATCGGCGTAAAACTTGCCGTGTTTTTTTAGCATGGACACTGCGCGGACACCGGAACTAGGATTGCCGCAAGAGACGCGGCTTCCCGGTGGCCCGCCCGGTGAAGGTTAACGCCCACGCCTGAACAGTCCAGGAGTAGAGACGCGGCTTGCCGCGTCTCCGTGTGCAGCCCTATCCCCTCCGCGAGCAAG
>JAYUJG010000184.1:0-3092 GCA_043765355.1 Acidobacteriaceae bacterium
GAACCGTATCTACAGAGACTGGATTTCTGCGACGACCTTGCCAGAGCTCTTCATGAGGGTAAATTGTGATCAAGTTGCTCCTAGTACTGACCCTCGGTAGCGCAATGGGGTGTTGCCAGACTTCGCATGTCAACCTGTCGCCGGGCTCGGCGGCTATGTCGGCAACCGACCTCGAAATCGAATCCCTGCAAAATCGGGTTAAGAAGTCCCCCGGCGACTACGCCGGTTACGACGCTCTGGGAGCGGCGTTTCTGCAAAAGGCGAGAGAGACCGGGGACATCACCTTCTACGACCTGGCTGAGAAAACCCTCAGTAGATCGCTGGAATTGGTCCCGCAGGATTTTCGCTCCGTTGGCCCTCTGGTCCATATTGGTCTGGTGTGCATGGGCGAGCACCGATTTTCGCAGGCTTTGTCCTACGCGCAGAAAGCGATCGCTCTGGGTTCCGGGAACCTAGCCGCCTTTGCGTTGGAGGGCGACGCTTACACCGACCTCGGGGACTACGCCGGAGCGCGATCCGCCTATGACGCGCTGCGGACTTTGGGCCAGGCAACCTCGCCTCCTCTCGAACTGGCTTACATGCTCGACAGCCGGATGGCGTATTTGAGTTTCCTGCAAGGCGACTCGGCAGAATCCATCCGGCTGATGAATAGCGCCATCACGGCTGCCCTGCAAACCCGGCAGCCGCGGGAGAACCTGGCTTGGCTCTACTTCGAACTGGGTGAACGTTATTTTCAGGGCGGGGATCTGGTCAACGCGGAGCGTTCTTACGGCGCAGGCATACAAGCCGATTCCAATCATTATCGTTCGTTAGCCGGCTTGGCTAAAGTGCGCGCGGCGCAGGGCAAGATGGATGAGTCCATTCAGCTCTATCAGCGCTCGCTGGCAGTCATTCCGTTTCCGGTCTACGTGGCTGAACTGGGCGACGGCTACGCGAAGATGGGGCGCCTGAAAGACGCGCAACAGCAATACGACCTAGTCGAATACATTGGCCACCTGAGCGCGCTGAACCGGGTTCTTGAAAACCGGGAGCTGGCATTGTTCTACGCCGATCACGGCATTCATCTAGCTAAGGCGCTGGAGTATGCGCAGGCCGAACTGAAGGTGCGGCGCGATGTGTACACCTGGGATGCGCTGGCCTGGGCTCTTTATAAGAACGGCAAACCTGCCGAAGCAGACTCCGCCATGAAAACCGCTCTGAGCTTGCATACGAATGACGCGATGCTGTTGTTTCACGCAGGGATGATTCGCCATGGCCTCGGCGACGAACGTGGCGCCGAGGAATTCCTCAGCCGCGCGCTGAAGACAAACCCTTCGTTCCATCCTCTCTCCGCCGATATCGCGAGCCGAACGCTCGCCGAGATTGAACGGTTCCGCAACCGAGACCTGAGGTCCAGCAATGCGCCTCGCTAAGATCACCCGCTGGACTTGCGCCTGTCTGCTGCTGCTCTCTTGCCTGCTTGGTGCGCGGCAAGCCAATGCCCATCCGATGGGTAACTTCAGTATCAACCACTTTGCCAAGATCAAGGTCGGTGAGAAGTCTGTCGAAATCCTTTATCTGGTGGATATGGCCGAGATTCCCACATTCCAGGAGCTGCGGCAATTCAGCGTTGTTCCGAAAACGGAGGACCCCAGCGCCTTGCGTTATCTTGACGGACAGGAAACACAGCTGCGGCAAGGCGTGAGGCTAGAAAGCGACGGCCAGCCGGTCGAGTTGACCACGATTTCCCGCCGGGTGCAATTCACCGAAGGGGCAGGCGGTCTGCCCACGATGAAGCTGGCGCTGGTGTTTCGAGGAGCATTGGAAACCTCCGCTGGAACACATAAGCTGCTATATGACGATAGCAATTTCCCCGGCAGGGCGGGCTGGAAGGAAATTGTGGTTGTGGGAGACGGAGCGGGAATTCTGCAAAGCAGCGCACCTGCGACGGATCGCAGTAAGGAACTGACGAACTACTCTTCCGATTCGTTGAACAGTCCGCCGCAGCAGCTATACGCTCAGGTGGCGTTCAAAACATCTCTCTCCTCGACTGAGGGGAGCGCTGCCTTAGGGCAAAACCCAGGCCCAAAACAGCCCGCGGTTCTGGCATCCTTATCATCAGTGAAGCGGCTGCCGTCCGTCAGCAAAGACGCGTCGCCTACTCGAGCTGCATCCCCGTCTCTGCAAGTGACGCAACGCTCTGCTACTCCCCGTGCAAGTTCCTCAACGGCGACACAGACCGCTGCGCACAGTCAAACAACGCCGCGAAGCCGCTTTACCGATCTTATCTCGACGCGCGTCAACCTAAGCTTTTGGTTTTTGCTTTCCGCCGCGCTGATTGCGGCAGGCCTGGGTGCTCTTCACGCGTTGGAGCCGGGTCACGGCAAGACGATTGTCGCGGCGTATTTAGTGGGTTCGCGAGGGACGGCCCGGCATGCCGTGCTGTTAGGTTTTGTAGTCACCGCAGCGCATACGGCGGGTGTGTACCTTCTGGGAGTCATCACCCTGTACGCCTCGCGCTATATCGTTCCCGAGCAGTTGTATCCATGGCTGGGTGCGATTTCTGGCCTGAGCGTTGCGGGACTCGGCATATTCACATTTCTGAAACACTGGACGGGCGAAAGCGGGGATCATTCGCATGCCCCGGGAAGCCAGCATTCGCATTGGTTTCTCTCGATGTTCCAGGCAAAAACCCTAGAATCGAAATCAGCCGTGTCGCGGGCGACAGAGCAGACGGGCGGTGTTTCGCTCCGCGAACTGTGCCTGCTCGGCATAACCGGCGGAATTGTTCCTTGCCCGGCGGCGCTGGTCGTGCTGTTAAGTGCCTTTTCCCTTCACCGGATTGGCTTTGGGTTATTTCTGATCACGGCGTTCAGCCTAGGCCTGGCGCTGGTGCTGGTAAGTGTGGGCTTGACAATGGTTTACACCAAGCGCTTCATGGCATCGCGCATGCGAATGAGTGGATCGTTGGTGCGCTACCTGCCCTTGCTATCGTCCGCGTTCATGATTCTGCTCGGTGTTGGAATTGCAGCGTCCGCCTTTGCATCCCTTCCCCTCGGCGCAAGCTTTATCACTCGGGACAAGCTCGTTCCGTTCGTCACCGTCATTCTGCT
>JAYUJG010000185.1:0-1819 GCA_043765355.1 Acidobacteriaceae bacterium
TTGATGTGGTGGCGCCATGAACCTCCGCGAGAAGAGCGCCTTGCGCCCGTTTCAGGGCCGCTGGGATTGCGCTCGGGCGACGAGGCATAGTAGTCGGGAGCAAACCAGTCGCTGCACCACTCGTGCACGTTGTCGCACATGTTGTAGAGACGGTATGCGTTCGGTTCAAATCGGGCAACTGGTTCGGGGGCTGTTTTCCAATGGGCGTCGCAGCGATGGGTGTAGTGGGGCAGAGATTGAGGAGGCGCGTCTCCCCAGGGAAACAGCGCGCTTTCGCGACCACCGAGAGCGGCGCGTTCCCACTCGGCCTCGGTGGGCAAACGAAATTTTTTGCGGGTGCATGAGCTGAGCCACTCGCAGTAGGTGGTCGCGTCGAACCATGACACGGCAACCACCGGCTGCTGGGGATGATGGAATGCGGGATCGTTTCGGAAGGAGGGTGGCGGGGAATTTGTGGCGCGGAGGAAAAGGTCGTATTCACGGTTGGTGACCTGGCAGGCGGCGAAGAGAAATTCGTCGATCCAGATGCGATGCACTGGCTTTTCGTTTTCCTGGCCGGCGTCGGAGCCCATGAGGAACGAGCCAGATGGAATTTGGACGAGCGCGGGACCAGGGTCGTCCGCGCTGGGAGAGGTGAGTGCGGTGGTGTTCATGGGGTCAAAGGCCGGAGCGCGTGGACGACTTCTTCGATTTTATTTTGCTGGAATAGACGGATGCCGGCGATGCCGGACGCTCCGGCGTTTAAGCACGATGAGGCGTTTTCGATGGTGACGCCGCCCAGAGCGAGGACTGGGATCTTTGCGTGGCAAGCTAGTCGCAGAGCGTCGAGGCCAGCGGGCTGGGTGGCTGGGGATCTGCTTTTTCCAAATATGGGTGCGAAGACGGCGAAGTCGGCGGCTTCGGAGGCGGCGCGCGCGACGTCGGCGACGGTGTGGCAGGAGGAGGCGATGAGGAATTGGGGGTTGGCCGGTGGACGGCCGGAGAGCGCGATTGCTTTCAAGACACGGCGAACTTCGTGGGGGGCGATATCGTTGGCGCGGAGGTGAACGCCGTCCGCTTCCGCGGCGAGGGCTACGTCGGTGCGGGAGTTAATTAGAAGACGAGTTGAATCGGAATAGTTGGGATTCTCGCGTACGATCGCGAGTAGTTCCCGAGTCAGGGTTTCCAATTCTCGCGGGCTCAAATCTTTTTCGCGGAGTTGGATGTAGTCGACGCCTGCGCGAGCGGCCTCGGCGACTTTGGCACGCAAGGTACGATGCTGGGCGCTTTTGTCGCCGAGAAACTGGCTGCGGTCGGTGATGTAGTAGAGCAGGCAGCGTGCGGGCATCGGATTCAGCCTACCAGCAGGCGCGGAGCCGCGCTCGGCGTGGACAGCCGGGGGCGGCTGTCCACTGTCCCTACGCGAGCTACCGTGGTGGAGTTTCGTAGAGCTTGAGATTTTCTGCTTTCCAGCGCATGGCGTCGTAGATGCGATTGCGTCCGCTGGGGTGATCGAAAAAAAACCATTCTTCGACTGGGCCGGGATTCATCTTGCGATATTCGCCGAGATGGATTGCGGCCTGGGCAAAGCCATCGGGCTGGCGGCTGGTGTTCAGGCCGTACATGTCGGCTTCGTGTTCCTGAGTGCGGACGTAGGTGTTCAAGACGGGAGTAAGAATAAAGAAGAGGATCGATGCCAGCAGCGCCACAAGCGGGAGCACGGCTGTATCGCCCACGCCCCGAATCTGCCAGTTCGCTGCCCAACGCCGCAGGGCCCAGTCGATGCCCCAGAACAGATACGCGAAGGACAAAACGATCATGACCGCGAAGAAGAAGATCA
>JAYUJG010000186.1:0-3293 GCA_043765355.1 Acidobacteriaceae bacterium
GCCCACAAAAAAACGCGCTGCGGGCCGTGCCACATTTCGACGAATGAGGCTTGCGTTTCGAAGACGCGCGGCGCGCCGGGAAACTGCGTGCCGAACCACATGTTTCCGCCGGGAGTGCGCAGGCTGTGTAGTGGGATCCCGGTGTAGAAATTCAGTGTGGAGGCGTTTTCATAGAGGCCGATCACGACGATCTGATCGCCGGGACGATACTGTTCGCGAATTGCCAGGGCCAGCTCTTTCGAGGAAAGAATCGGCGAGAAGATGCCGAACGAAACCCGAACGCAGGCGAGCAGAACCACCATCATCGCGACCAGGGCGATATTGCCGGCTCCGGCTTGCGCGCGACGGCGCAGAATGAAGTTGGCAAGAGTGCCCAGCAGAAATGCGAGCGAAAATCCGAATAGCGGGACGCGGAATGCGCCCATGGCTTGCGGAGTCAAATCCAGAAAATGGCCGAACGAGAGCGCGTAGTCTCGCGGATTTTTCCGCAGCAGGTCGGCCAGGTCGGTGCCCGGAGCCGGCGCTTTCGAGAGCAAGAGGAACGCAAAGCCAACTGCTGCGATGATCACTGCGACGACCAGCAACACCGCCGAAGAGCGCTGACCGGCGCGCCGTTCGGGGCTATCGGGGCAGGACGCTCGTTCTCGTTGCAGCCATCCGCCAACCAGCAACGCCATGGCTGGAATGGCCGGGACGGTGTAGTACTCCTGCCGCGTGGAGAGGCTGAAGAAGCCGACGATCACCATCGTCCACAGGAAAAACATAAGATAGCCGCGCTGGCGCCGCGTCATCTGCCGGCGGAAATCGCGCCACCGCCGCGGGACTTCCTGCAACGACTGCGGGAGAAACACGGTCCAGGGAATCAGCCATAAAACCAGCAACGCCCAAAACAGAAACAGGGGAACGGTGTCGTAGTCGCGGGGGATGCGCTTGTTCAGAAAGCGGAGGAAGTGTTCGTTGACGAAGTAGAACCAGAGAAAGCCGCGGACGTTGCCCTGCGCCGGATTTCGCAGTTCGGCGAGAATGTGCCAGGGGGCGGCGATTGCGAAGAAGACGAACGCGCTCGAAACCAAGCGCAGTTTTAGGAGATGGCGCAGGTTTCCGGTTAGCAGCAGATAGAGGCCGATGGCTCCGATCGGAAACACCAGCCCGATCAATCCTTTTGTGAGCACGTTGAGCGCGCACATGGCCGCGAGTCCCCAACAGGTGAAGCGCGCGGGTTTTGGTTGTTCGAGCGAAATCAGAAAAAGCCAGAAAGTGAGGGTCAGCCAAAGGCCGACTGCGACGTCAGGAATTAAGAAGCGCGTGAAGAGAAATGGTCCGAGCGCGGTCGCCAGGACGAGTCCCGAATCGAATCCGCCCTCGCTGCCGAGCGCCCAGCGGCCGAAGCCGTAGGTCGCGAGAATCATCGCGAGCACTCCCAACATGAGCGGGAAGCGGGTGCTCCACTCGCTGATGCCGAACAGCGTGTAGCTTGTCGCCACGCCCCAATACATCAGTGGAGCTTTTTCAAGATAGCGAACGCCGTTGACATACAAGGTGACCCAGTCATGCCGCTGCAACATTTCTTTTGCTGCCTCGGCGTGCACGGTGTCGGCGTCGTCGAGCAGCGCGGGGTGCGAGAGGCCGGACATGTAGACAAGCGCCCACAGTGCAATCAGGACCAGGACGCTCACCCGCCAATCGGCGAGCAATCGATTCGGCCGGGTTGTGGTGGATGGAACCAATGTCGCAGTGGGTAAACGATTGAGTGCCGGTTGATCGAGATCGGGCGTCGCGGCGGGATTCATCGCAGAATTTATCATTATACGGGAGTATCGAAACGGAACACCGCTCCGTTGCTTGCGGGGCACAGCCCCGCCACCACACGACCTCAGTCCGCCGCGACCCCGCGAGAGACACGGGATCCGGCTACCTCGCGATAAATATCCAGGATTCTCGACACTGACTTGTTCCAGGAAAATTTTTGCGCCTGCTCGTAGCCGCGCTGTTTCATCTGTGCGCGCAGCGCGGGATCGAGCAGCACGCGTTGCAGGCCTCGTCGAATCTCAAACACGTTTTCTGGGTTGACCAGCAAAGCCGCGTTGCCTGTGACTTCGGGCAGGCTCGATGTGTTCGAGGTCACTACCGGAGTGCCGTGGGCCATGGCTTCGAGGGGCGGCAATCCGAAGCCTTCGTAGAGCGACGGAAACACAAAAATTTTGGCGACGTCGTAGAAGATGCGGAGCACTTCGATGGGAACGAACCCAAGGAAGCGGACGTCGTTTTGGACGCATCCGCGAACGACGGTGCGGCGCAGCCGGGGATGACTGGAAAGATCGTCTCCGATGATGATGAGCTTCAGGTCGAGATACTGCTGCTCTTTTTGCAATTCGCTCTTGAGCGCGGAAAATGCTTCGATGATGCGCACGACATTCTTATGGGGACGGATCGCGCCGGCGTAGAGAATAAATGGATAGTTCACCAGGTAGCGCTGGGCAATTAACTCGCGATCCGCGTCGGTGGCGTGGCCGTGAAGGAAGCGCTCGTCGATGGCGTTGTACACGACTTCGATGCGCTGGTTGGGAATGCCAAGCAGTTTTTCGATTTCGTTTTTGGTGAATTGCGAAACCGCGATGATGCGGGCGGCTTGGCGGAGGGCGCGGCGCGTCAAGTAGAAGTGCAGGCTGCGCCGCAGGCTCGATGCGTTGCGCGAACCATACATGTGGTCGAGCAGGTCGTGGACGGTGAGAACGTAAGGACAGCCGAGGCCGCGCGGGATCCAGAACAGGTGCGGGATGTGGACGAGGTCACATTGCAGGCGCCGCACGATGGCGCGGAAAGCGAGATTGCCTTTGAGGGTGTCGTCGCGTTTGGCCAGCGCGACGGCATGAAAGTTCGGCGGCAGCGGGCCGCATTCCGCGACTTTCTCGGGCGAGCCGATGAGGAAATATTTGCTGTCGCGGTCGAGGCGCGCGAGGGAGCGGACCACGTTGCGGATGTAGGTTCCGATGCCAAATTCCGTCATGCGACGGATGTCGATGGCTACTTTCACGAAAGGAATTTAATCACAGAGGGCGCGGGGAACACAGGGAATTCGACGGCTTGTGCTCAATCCGTAGAGACGCGGCTTGCTGCGGCTCGCGCCGACTCGACCGCGACACCCAAGCCGTGGAGGGGGAGACGCAAGCCGCGTCTCTACCGTTGGAGTTTTGCTCCGAGAGGCGGATATCGCTATGCGCGAACTTCGGTTTGTGCTTTGGCGCGGCGGTCGGCGTAGAGGGGGAAATGTTCTGCCAATCCGAGCACTTGTT
>JAYUJG010000187.1:0-6400 GCA_043765355.1 Acidobacteriaceae bacterium
GATGGCGGCGCCTCGTATGGCCTGACTCCGAACCAGATCACCAAGATCAACATCAAGCATATGTCGATGAATAGCACGCTCAAAGGAGTCAAGAGCGGGTATCAGGGGCTGGATCTGCAGACATCGGTGAGTGCGCGAGATCTGACGTTCAATAACAATTATCCAGTTCCGTAGCGGGAACAGACGCGAAGCGGGTAAGACGATTGGGAGAGATGCAAATGGGGAGCCAAGCCATGGGGAGTTCCGGAATGAAGAACGTGATATCGCGCACCAAAGGGTTCACGCTGATTGCGTCCTTGCTGCTGCTGTTGCTGCTGTCGGGCATCGCCATCGGACTGATGATGATGGTGAATACCGAAGGCAGGGTGGGCGGAACCGATCTGCAAAACAACGCAGCCTATCACGCCGCCGAGGGTGGGGTCGAAAAAATGACCTCCGATCTGGCCACAACTTTCCAGAGCGCGCAGTCGCCGACGGCCGCCCAAATTTGCGGCCTGAGCTCGCAGCAGCCGACGATCGGCGGGGTCACTTGGAAAGACTATTCGGTAACCCCGGGACCGCTCGGCCAGGCTTGCCCGGCGACGCTGACGTCTAAGTTTGGACAGATCAGCTCTGGACCGAATCAGGGTTTGTGGGCACAGATCATCCCGGTCAACATGCTGGCAACGGCGTCGGAACCGGGCGGCCAGGAAGTAAGCATGGTAAGGAGCGCCCAGGTGGCGCTGATTCCGGTGTTCCAGTTCGGCGTGTTTTCCGAAGGCGATCTCTCCTTCTTCAGCGGTCCCAATTTTGACTTCGCCGGACGCATTCACACCAACGGAGACTTGTACCCCTTCGTAGGCAATGGCAGCACGGTGACATTTCACGACAAGGTCGGGGTATACGGCAACGTGGTTCGGTCTCAGCTGGCCAATGGGTTCAGCTCCAGCGGGGGATACAACGGAACGGTTTTGATTCCAACCGCTCCTCAGGGTTGTGACGGAAGCAAACCTGCCTGCCGGGCTCTCGGCATGGCCGAAGGCAGCGTGACCGGTGCCGGCGGCAATCCGGTGCAGTCTAGCCAGAATGGCAACTGGCCCCCGATTTCGCTGAGCACCTACAACGCAATGATCAAGGATGGCAACTACGGCAACTTGGGCGGAACCGGCGCGAAGAAACTGTCGATGCCCTTCGTCAACGGCAGCAAGTTCCCCTACGAAATCATTCGCCAGCCACCCGCGGGAGAGTCGGCCACGTCGGCACTGGGCGCATCGCGCGAATACAACCAGGCGCAGATTCGGGTGCTGTTGGCCGACGATCCGGCGGACTTGCCCGGCGGCGCGGCCGACACCACGAACAACATTCGTCTGGCCAATGTTAACGTCGCGAACGGCAACAACTATGGCATCCCGACATCGACGCCGAGCGGGACCAACACTTACGTCCCCACCGCATTGCCAGCGCTCGGTGCAAACACCTACTACACCACGATGTTCGCGATGGGCTTCACCTATACCGCGGATCCGACCAACTGTGCCGGCGCCCGGTGCACCGCGGCCACTGCCACGCTGCCCCAGGACTTGCTCTACCCTCCAGCCACGCCCGCCGCGGCAGCTCAGACACTGGTTCCAGCGGGGGCACCGACACAACCGGGCTTTCCCTCATACAATCCAGCCAATCCTCCTGTAACCATCACGGTTTGCAACTGGATGCCCTGCCCCTCGCCCTACTACACCTGGTCGAACACCGCGAATGCGGTGGCCTGGAACCTGATCGATGGCTATCTGCGAGTGGAATACAAGGACACCACCGCCACCTGGCACCCGGTCACCATGGAATGGCTCAGGCTGGGATTTGCGCGAGGTCTTGCGGCACCGACCGCGCCGGGCACCAACCCGATCAACCCCGACGCCATCCTGTTGCTGCAGGAACCAGGCGATCGCAACGGAGATGGCGTGGTCGATATGGCGGGCCTGCCGCCGACTTGCCTGGTCTGGAACTCAGGTCACACAATGTGCGTGACCTATAGCTATGCGTTGCCGCCGGAAGTCGTTCCCGACAACGGGCAGCCGACCATCAGCGGCACGCCGTGGTATGGCATTTCCAGTTCATCGATGTTCGTCAACGGCTGGTCCGGAGTCAACTACTATCCCATCAACTTCTACGATGTGCGCGAAGGCGAGGTTCGTGACGCCGACAAAGGGAACAACAGCTGCACCTCGAACGGCGTGATGAATGCCGTGGAAATTGACGTGGGTAACCTGAAACGATGGCTGGCGGGAACGACGGGTACAAACGGCACGAACGTCGACTACCTGGTACAGAATGGGTACGTTCTGTATTTCTCGGATCGACGCGGAATGCTGCGCAATCCTAACAACGGCAATCGGAGGACTGGGGACTCGGGCCTGGAGGATGTGATCAACTCGTCCGTTGCCGCCGGCACACCCGACGGAGTATTGGAACCAACTCCAGCGGGCGCGCCGATCTCTCCGGAAGACGTCAATCAGAACGGCCTGCTGGACAACTTCGGTGCCGCCAACCTTGGACTAGGCCAGTACAATGGCTCCGTCAGCCAATACTCCCTGATCACTGGGACCGTGCCCAACAATCCGTACGGAACGGCGAGCGCCGCGAACCGAATCCAGAGCTGCGCTACAACCGCGCGCAAGAACTGGGTCAGCGGCGCGCGCCATGTGCTGAGATTGGTGGACGGCTCGCTCGGCAATGTACCGCTCAGGACAGACACGACGCCCAACAGCGGCGGATTCACCGTAGCGTCGGAGAACCCCGTGTACGTTCAGGGCGATTACAACAGCAACTCGGCCGATACGACCTGGGGGGGAGGGGCGGACCTAGCCGGACATTCCGCGACCGCAGTCATTGCTGACGCCGTCGCCATGCTGTCGAACAACTGGAACGACTACAACAGTCTTCTGGGCGACGTTACGGGGGTAGGGAACCGGCCTGCCGCTGACACCTACTATCGGCTGGCCATCGCGGGCGGCAAAAACATCAGTTTCCCGAGACCCAGCTGGGGTGCCGCCGACTTCGGCACTGATGGCGGGGTCCACAACTTCCTGCGCTACCTCGAAAACTGGGGCGGAAGGACACTCCACTTCAAGGGATCGCTGGTCAGCCTCTACTATGCGACATACAACACGGGCGTGTACAAGTGTTGTGCGTCGGTGTATTCGCCACCAACCCGCGCCTACAGTTTCGATACCGACTTCACCAATCCGGCAGGGCTGCCGCCCGGAACGCCATTGTTCCGCGACGTGGACAGCCTGGGCTACCGGCAGATGTTTACCACGCGCACCTTCTAACCGCTGGGCTTCAGTCTGCACTCAACCCCGATCCTCGATTCTCGAGGATCGGGGTTTTTGTTGCGGTGAAGCTGTTATTCTCGACTTCATCGATCGCTTAGCGAGCGCAACCGTAGGTGATGGATCTACTGATGCCGACCCAATCCGAGAATCGGTGGACAAGTCTTCTGATGGGGCTGGTGGCATTTGTTTCGCTGAGTCTGTTTCTGATTCCAGCGTTTATTATCCGGCCATTCCGGCACCAGTCGGAGACAGCGCTCGACCTGACATTCGCGGTGAAACGGGTTGCGCCGGCACTGACTCTGCTGGCCCTCGCTTGCGTGCTGGCGCTGGCTTGGCGGCTGTGGCGAGGCGCGTCGCGAATTTTGCGGACAGGCATCGTCACCGCGGTCGCGCTCAGCGTCACGTCGGCCGTCATGGTCCGGCAAAACTACTTTGAGTGGATGTTCCGCCCGATCGCGGCCGCCGGATTCGCCTCGCCCAACGATTCGCACCTCGGCGACAAGGAAATGGTGATGGCCGTACAAATTGGACGGGAAGCGCGCGCCTATCCGATCGTGCAAATGGCATACCACCACATCCTGAACGACACGGTGGCCGAGGAACCGATCGCGGTCACGTATTGAACGCTCTGTCACACCGGTCTGGTGTGGAAGCGAACCGCGCGGGGACGCGAGCTGCATTTCTACCTGGCGGGAATTAATAATCAGAATTTTCTGATGCGCGACCGCGAGACCGGCTCGTGGTGGCAGCAGATTACCGGCCGCGCGATCGCGGGCGAACTGGCGGGCAGCACGCTTGAATTAATGCCGAGCGATGAGCTGACCTTCGCGTTGTGGAAGTCGGAGTCACCCCAGGGCCATAGTCTGGTGCTCTCTCCAGTCGGTGGGCACGAAAAAGACTATGACAACAAGTGGGAGGAAGAGGTTGCGAAGTATCCCGTGCCTCTGACTTTCCCCGGGCAGGGGCTGAAAGATCGCGACGTGATTCTGGGAGTGCGGATGGGCGGGCAGGCGCGAGCTTTTCCGTTGGCTAAGGTACGCGGTCAAACTCCAGTCGAGGACAGGGTCGCCGGCGTTCCCCTCGTGATCGTCACCGGGCCCGACGGAGAATCGGTTCGCATATTTCGCTCGCAGTGGAATGGATTGGACATCGAGATCTATCGCGAAGCGTCGAATGGGGAGCAAAATCAGGACTGGCGGCTTCTCGATTCGCAAGCGAATACGTGGAATTTTGCCGGGTGCGCGACCAGTGGTCCCGCGACAGGGCAATGCCTGCAGAAGATCAATTTCGTGAAGGACTACTGGTTCGACTGGAAGAACTACAACCCCGGAACCACGGTATACAGCCACTAGGGCCTTGAACCGGTTGGTGGTTATTCCTGCTGTGCGGGCGGGACGCCCCCACGACAGCCGCCGGGACGGCAGCTTTACTGTTGAATACTTAGCGAGGCTTGCGCAGAGGTGGGATTGATTCGCTTCCCTTTCGGGCAGCCGGGTCGACCGCCGAGGGGTTGCCAACCGCCAAATCGGACGACCAGCAGTCGGCCAATATCTTCCACGAGCCGGCGGGCTGGCGCACCAGAACCACTAAATATTTTCCACGCTCTTCGCGGCGCTTGCCCATGGCGACGGGCACGAGCATTTTGCAGCGGCCAAGATCGATGGCGATTTCTCCGAGCACTTCGATGCGCAGCGATTCCATTTCCACATCGCCCAAGCCAGCTTCGAGGAGCGCGATAAGGAATTCCCGGATCGCGGGCAGAGTACGCACCGGCGGAACGCTGGAGCGGATGACGGTGGCGTCGGCGGCGTAGAGTTCGAGCAGGTCGTCGATGTGTCTGGTGTTGCAGGCCTGCGCCCAGTCTTGAACGACCTGGCGGGCTCCAGCTTCGGCCCGGCCTCCCGTGGCAGCGCCCGCAGTTGCTGAAGCGCGTCCGCGGGGAACGGAAGATTCAGACTCGGAGGATGGTGCGCCGGACGTCGTTCCCCGCGCCGGAACCAGATGATGATAGTGGTGATGAATATGATGTTGTCCGGCGCTGGTTTGAGATGGAGCGGTGCCATCGCCGGCGAGAGGTTGAGCGGGAATGCCACACCAGACGCAAAAGCGGGCACCCGCTGGCAGAGAACCTCCGCAGTCTGAGCAAGAGTGGCCAGGTTCCGGAATCTTACCGGCCTCCGCCAGGTCTTGGGCGGCCGCGCCACCCGACATTCGATGAATCGCTTCCACGGCGGCAGCCACAGCTTCAGCATTCGGCTTGGGCCAATGAAAGCTGCCCGGCAGCCGCTGAAAAAATTCCTCAATCTCATTGCCCTCGACGGGCAAATCCCTTTGAGTGTCGAGAGGATCGGGATTCTTTGCGGTCACGGCAACCTCGTCGTTATCGTTGATGGTTGACATTGTAGGAGAATTTAAACCCTAGTGGATGCGGAATCTTACCAACGCTTCGGAATCGGTGGGAACGCCGTTGCAGAGAGCGGGACGATAGCGCCAGGAATGGACGGTTCGCAGCACGATGAGGTCTTCGTCGGGGCCACCGCTATCCAGGACGAAGGCGCTATGCACACGTCCGTCGGCGCCTACGATGAAGCTGACGCGCACCTTCAGATCGTCGTTTTGAAGGTGTAGGAGCGGGTCGGGAGTGAGCAAGGCTTCAGGCGGCCGAACGTCTCCACATTTCGACAGCGCCAGCGGTTCCGCGATTGGGGCGAACTCGGAGATGTGGGCGGGAACGAGGTGCAGGCTCTTTTCTACTTGCGCGAGCGGCTTGCCATGCGGAAACGCGGCGGAGGGATCGTTTACTGCACCCCACGCCAGCATGCTGCCAACACCAACTGATAAGACCACCGTCACGAGCGCGTTCCAAATCACTTTTGAGTCCGGCCAGAGGTGGTGCATCGCAGAGGAATGGGGCAATCGAACTTCCAGTTTCTGGAAATACGTAATGCCTTTATTATCAATTACTTGACGTTACTCCCGGGCCGGTCGTTTCCAATTCGGGTGCAATCCCTTGCAGATGAGGCGAATTTTGAGTCGCCGGTAGGCCAGTCAGGCCGAACCAAGAAAATGGTTGGAAGGCGAACCTAACTACG
>JAYUJG010000188.1:0-4098 GCA_043765355.1 Acidobacteriaceae bacterium
GCGACCAGAGAGCTCTCGCCTACCGATTCACAGGCCAAGTCTCCCGCCAGTCCGTGAAGATAGACGGCGAGCGCGGTTGCTTCGAGCGCGTGTTGCGGATGCTGCGCGATCAGAGCCGCGACGATTCCGGTGAGAATGTCTCCGCTGCCGCCGGTGGCCATGCCCGGATTGCCAGTCGGATTCACCCACACAGTACCGCCGGGCGCGGCGATCAACGTGCGATGCCCCTTGAGCACGACGATCAACTCGTGGTCGCGCGCGAAGTTTCGCGCGACCTCCAAGCGATTCGCTTGAATCTCGGCGATGCTCAGTCCGGTCAAGCGCGACATTTCTCCGGCATGCGGAGTGATGACGACAGTTCGCCCGTGGCCATCGAGTTTGTCGGCAACTCCTTCGAAAGCGTTCAGCGCGTCGGCGTCGACCACCAGACCGCCCATGGATGACTTGTCGCGCGTGACGCCTTTCAGAACACCCTTCTGAACGACGCTGCGCACGAATTCCGCCGTCTCGGAATTGCGTGAGATGCCAGGGCCAATCGCCACCGTCTTGCGATCCAGCAGCGAATCGAGGCTCGATCCGAGTGCCCGCAGAGAGATCGTTCCTTGCTTGGTTTCAGCCAGCAATTCGGTCATGACTTCGGGATGAAACGCGGCGACCGTGGCGAGCGCGGATTTTGTTGTGGCGATAGTGGAAAGGCCCGCTCCCGCTCGGAGCGCCGCAAATCCCGCCATGGCTGCGGCACCCGCTTTGCCGAGCGATCCGCCGATGACTACGACGTGTCCGTAGCTCCCTTTGTTGCCTTCACGCGCGCGGGGCGTGAGTAGCCAAGCGAAATCCAACGCTGTGCTCAGATGAAGTCCGAGCTGCGAAACGATTGCCTCCGGTGGCGAACCGATGGGCGCGATCACGGTGGGGCCTTCGGTCAAATTCGAGAAAACGTGCGCTGGGCGCGGAGCGGTGAAGGTTACGACAGCATCGGCTCGAGCTCTAACCATGCCCTCCGCGACGCCCGACGCCCCAGCCGGCTGCATCGTGTCGGCATCGACGCCAGAAGCAATATCGACAGCAATGATCGGAGCCGACGCGGCATTCATCTTGCCGATCGCAGCGCCGTAGAGCGGACCGACGGGCGGGCGAAAACCGGTACCGAGGATTGCGTCGACGATCACATCCACAGCGAATACTTCAGCCGCCTCCGGCGAATCAAGACCGCTGGCTTCCCGCACGATCAGAGGCGCGGGACTTAAGGGCGGAAGCGTCTGCAGCATCTTCTGAAACATTGTTGCCGCATCGCCGCGAAGGCCTTCGGGATCCGCCAAAAGAAGAACACGCACGACGTGGCCGGCTTCGACGAGCTTGCGGGCAACGACGAATCCATCACCACCGTTGTTCCCTTTGCCGCAGATAATGCCGACGCGCTCGGCGTGTGGGTATTCGGAGAGCACGAAACGGGCGACATCCGCGCCCGCGTTCTCCATCAAGGTGGCGGACGGCACGCCGAAGCGGCCTGCAGTCGTGCGATCAATCTCGCGCATTTCCGCCGCGCTGACGATTTTCATAGGACTCTAGTCTCGCAAGCCGGCCTACCCGGCACGACAAAATCCGAGTATAGACTGGGCGGCGTCGGAGTTGGTTAGCACTAACGCGCGGTTGTGCGCTGCGCTCACGGGTTGCTACGATGCTCCACCATGCCAACTCTGATTCCACGTCCCACACGCATCGAATCCGCCGGCAGCAAGCCGAAGATCATTGAAGAATATGTCGGCCATGTCAACACCTCGACTCCCGGCATCAGCATCGCGCACATGCGCAGTCCCGAGGGTTGGGAGGAGCCGGGCCAGACCCCAGAATTCGACGAGTACACGGTGGTGTTGCGGGGCACATTGCGGGTGCAACACAAATCCGGCGCATTGGATGTTACGGCGGGGCAAGGCCTGATCGCACATCGCGGCGAATGGCTCCGCTACTCAACTCCATTTCCAGGAGGCGCCGAGTACATTGCGCTGTGCCTGCCCGCGTTCACGCCTGGCACGGTACATCGCGACGCATAGACAGACCTACTGGTGGCTGTGTTTCTGCCGGAGCCGGGCTTTGTAGGGATTCGCAGCCTGGTTGGTCGACCCCGCTCTCTTGCCGCCGTTCCCGCCGAAATTGATCGGCGGACTGGGCTTATCTCTTGCCAGCTTCGGAGCTGGAACCGTTCGCGTGCTTTTCTTTCCGACTGTTTTGGACGCTGCGGATTTCGCGCTCTGACGCTCGACGTTCTGCAAATCCTTGGTGACGGACATCCCTGCCGCCCCCCCAGTCGTCTTGCCGATCGGCACGTTTGACTTGGGAGCTTTTGCTTCCGGGTGCGTAGGCTTAACCTTGACAGTGCTTTTTTGCTGAGCCAGCCCGTTCACGCTGATACCCACCAGTACGATCCCAACCGCCATCGAAAATCTCATCATTCCATCCCCTCCATCCCCTACTCCCGCACCTTGAGCCGCCTATATGAGATGCACGCGCCCAGTCGTTGCGCCATCCAGTCTCTCTTCATGTTAACCCGCCAGCACCGAAAAGCACTCACCAGAATCGGAAGAAAATCGCAGCTGCGGTTCGTCCGCTACCGCCAACCGCGATCATTCCTCAGATGGATTCCCCTGCATATTCCCGGCCACTTCGGCTTTGCCCACCGGATAAGAACCTCGCAAAGGTCGTTCAGAAAGCCTTAATTCTGGCTAAGAGCGTCCTTATCCATTCATTAACAACAGCTTAGAAGTCATGGCGTTTTGCCCACCCTTTGCACCATAGTTCACTCCCCGGCCCGAGAATCGTTCCTGTGGAAATTGGCCAGATGCCGCGCCCAACTGGGCCTTTCGCAATCTATGGCTGGCGGCGGCCAGGGGCGACACTGGTCTTGCCGCAGCCAGAATCTTAAGGCTGCAGTGACCGGAAATCCCCCGCCGTCGTTCGCGGAGACGGCAACATAGAGGTCGATTTGAACGCTAATCGGTTGTTTCGTCGGTTGGTCGCCTCCCTCGTGATCGCTGGTGGGCTGTTACTGCTCACCGCGTGCCAGGGCCTTTTGGGAAACACAAAAGGTGCGGGCTCGGTCGCTGTCGGCACCCCCACCCTCGACTTCGGTGCGGTACCCGTCGGCACCACCAAGACGCTATCGGACACGCTGACCAACAACACCTCGGCGCCCGTCACCATCAGCTCGATTCTCGGATTGGGCTCCGGATTTCAAATTAGCGGCGTCACTCTGCCTCTGACCGTGGCTGCGGGACAGACCATTTCTTTCAACGTCCAGTTCCAGCCGGTGAATTCCGGCGATCCTACCGTAACCGTTTCTTTTGACGACCAGAGTTCGCAGCAACCAGTCGCATCCATCACCGCCACGGGCACGGCCGTCTCCGGCGGACAACTGAGTTTTAGCCCTTCGCCCGTAGCTTTTGGCAGTATCAAGGTTGGTAGCAACCAGGTCACCGCGGTGACTCTTTCCAATATCGGCGGAAGCGATCTCCAGATCACCAAGGCGACCTTGAGCGGCGCGGGGTTTGCCCTGAGCAACATGACCCTGCCCCTCACGTTGAGCGTCGGGAAAACGTCCTCGGTTTCGATTACGTTCGCCCCCACCGCCACCGGAAACTTCAGCGGCAGTGTCACCTTCGCCGTCAACTCGGATCAGGTGAACAGCAACGTTGTTCTTACCATGACTGGCGCCGGAATCGCTCCCGGAACCCTCTCGCCCAATCCGTCGAGTCTGGCATTCGGCAGCGTTCAAGTGGGTAGCAACAGCAGCAAGACCGAAACTCTGACCAACCCGGGCGGAACAACCGTCACCATTTCACAAGCAACGGCTAGCGGCGCAGGCTTCGCAATCAGCGGACTTGCTCTGCCAGTGACCCTCGCCGCCAATCAGAGCGTCGGCTTCACCTCAACCTTTGCTCCGGTCAGCGCAGGCGCTGCCAGTGGAACTCTAAGCATCGTCTCCGACGCGTCCAACTCACCGCTCGACATCCCGCTCTCGGGAACGGGGCTGGCGCCCGGCTCGCTCACCGCCAATCCAAGCAGTGCAAGTTTTGGCAGTGTCGCGGACGGAACCAATAAGAC
>JAYUJG010000189.1:0-5878 GCA_043765355.1 Acidobacteriaceae bacterium
GCGCCGCGGACGACACCATCTGGTTTACAGCGGGCAGTCATATCAGACGTTTCCGGGCAGGCACAACCGAGCCGGAGAACTTCGCCGATCTGGATCTGCGGGATGCCAAGCACAATGACGACGATCACATCGTCGCGCTGCTTCCCTCGCCCGATGGCAAACTTTGGATAAGAACCACGACCCGCGTGGGCTACATCCAAATCGACGGCGCGCCGGCAAGGCTCTCCTGGCTGCCCGAGAATCTTCCCGGGGCCAACAGCCAGGGCGGTCCCAGCCTCGACCGCCGCGGCAATCTCCTGCTTCCGACCGCAAACGGGCTGTACTGGCACGAGGGCAACGGGGATGACGCTCAGCCCTGGCGCGTGATCGATCACCGCAGCGGTTTGACCAGCAGCGCGGTCGCGTCGGCACTGGAGGATCGCGAAGGCGGCATCTGGATCGGTACCACCGGCACCGGCCTGGATTACTGGCCAGGATCGAAACAATGGTCCGGCTGGACGGACGCGGAAGGCTTGCCGGATGCCCTGATCCTCGGCGTGGTTCGAGATCATCGCGGACGCCTCTGGGTGGCGGCCAACACCGCGGTCTGCTATTGGGATCCGCAAACCCAGCACTGGCAAACCGTGACGCAGGGTGCAGTGCGCACCGGCTCTCGCCAAATCAAACTGACTCCCGATGGCGCGGTGTGGACCATTGTCGCCGACAAAGGCATCTATCGTTTCGACGCGAATCTCGATCATCCCTCGGAACTAGCCGTGCCCTTGCCAACGAGTTGGAGGCCGCAGCATATCGCCGCGGCACCCGATGGCTCCATCTGGGCTGATGGAAAAGATCTTCTGCACGTCGTCCGTTTCGACCACGGCCGCTTCGCTGTCTCCGAGGTACCAGCGCCGGCAGCGAACCACGGGACCACGCAAAGCGTTTCCGTCGCGCCCGGAGGAACGGTCTGGAGCGCCGGCGCCAACGGCGTTTCCCGCTACGATCACGGCCACTGGCAACATTTTGTCAAGCAAGATGGACTGTTGGCGGACAACGTTATCGAAATCGAAGCGGTCCGCGATGAGGAAGCCTGGCTCCGCTACGAAGACGAAGGTCAGATCAGCCGCCTGCGCACCCAATCCGACGGCGGTTTCGACGTCATGCAGATTCGCCAAGGCATGTGCGGTCTCGGAATCGATCAGCATCACAACGTTTGGGCCGCCATGGACCAGGGCGCGGCCATGATCTCGCCCGATGGCAAGGTGCGCGTCTTTACCGAAGAGGACGGCCTGATCTGGAACGATCTGAACTGCGGCAGCCTCTGGCAGGATGGCGATGGCAGCATTTTGCTCGGCACCAGCAAAGGCTTGGCCCGATACGACGAAAGTCAGGGCCAACCTGAGTTGAGGAAGCCCAGCATCGTGCTGACGAGCGCGACCTTCGGCAATGAAGATCACCTGCAGAACAACGCGCCGCGGATCAAGTATGAAGACGGAACCCTGCTGGCACGGTTCGCCTCACCGGTCTTTCGCCATGGTGGCGACTTGTCCTGCCATTATCGTCTCGCCGGACTGGAAAAAGACTTCGCGGAAACCGACCTGCGCGAGGCGCGTTACTCGTCCCTGCCTGCCGGCAATTACACCTTCCAGGTAGGCTGCGGATCTTCCCAACTTGGCCAAAGCCCGTTGGCGGCGTATTCGTTCTCGGTTCTCGCCCCCTGGTGGCAGACGTGGTGGGCAAAGGTGAGCGCCACTATCGGGCTGGGGCTGCTGCTCTGGGGAACGCTCTGTTCCCGGCAAAGGCGCGACCGCCGCGAGAAGGAGCGCCTGGAACGCGCCGTCTCCGAGCGCAGCGCGGCACTGGCCCGGGCAAATCACGAACTGCAGGAAGCCTCGCTCAGCGATCCCCTCACCGGCATCCGGAACCGCCGCTTTTTCCAGACCACGATTGCAGCCGACGCCAGCCAGGCCGTACGCTCCTATCGCGGATCGGAAATCTACAATAGCGGCCACCGGGACCTGATTTTCTTCCTGGTTGATATCGACCACTTCAAAGAGGTCAATGACCGCTTTGGACACGACGCTGGGGATCGCGTCCTGATCCAGATTGCGCGACGTCTTGCCGGCGTCGTACGCGAGTCGGATTTCCTGATTCGCTGGGGTGGCGAAGAATTCTTAGTGGTCTGCCGCTCCGCCGAGCGCAGTGACGCTGCCCACATGGCGTCGCGGATTCTTCGCGCCATCGGGGGCACCGAATTTGATCTCGGAAACGAGCGCCGCCTGACGCGCTCCTGTTCAGTGGGCTGGGCCGCGTTCCCGTGGCTTCCCGCGGCCTGTTCGAATTTGTCCGTGGATGAGGTGCTTCGCTTGGCGGATCGCGGTCTCTACCTGGCAAAACACCGAGGCCGCAACCAGTCCGTCGGCCTGGTTGCAACCACGGACACTCCCGCGATCAACCCGCACAAAGGAGCCAGCAAGTACCACTGCATGGAACAACTGCTGGAAGACAACCTGATCCGCGAAGTCCGAACTCCGGGGGAATTGGCGGCGGGAGCAACGGTCTAGTTCTTCTTCAGAAACCGGCGCCGATTCAAATGCGTCGAGGCGCTGGGCTCGATGTCGTCATACTTCAGCACACTGATGGCCCCATCCACCTCAAGCACCGCCAGCGCCGCTTCCTTGTAAGTGCCCACGCCGTGCTCACGAAGCGCGCGTTGCAATTCATCCATGCTGACGTGCTCCTTGGCCATGTGCGCCGCGATCACCTCGCCATCGTGCACCAGCAAACTGGGCTGCCCCTGAATATATTTGCGAAAACGGCGATTGCCGCCAGAAAGCTCAGCTACCAGGTAGTTCAGGACGAGCAGGGTGGCGGCGGCAACCGCACCGCCGGCAAGCGAGGTGTCGGGACCGGTCATGGCGTTTTGCACGGAATTGGAAAGCAGCAGGAGCAGCGTGAGATCGAACGGAGTCATCTGCCCGACCTCCCTCTTGCCGCTGATCCGGATTCCGATCAGCACGAGGCAGTAGATGACTCCGGTGCGGAGTGCGATTTCAAGCAACGTGTGCACGTTCGCAGGTAACATTACCAATCGCCGTCGTTATTGCGGTGTCGCGGTAATCGGCACCGGAGCGTTCTTCGGCGTGCTCAGGTAGCCCGTGATCTTGTTCTTATCCACGGTCCACACCACGAGTTCATAGAGCATGTGCTCGCGTCCCGTGTAAAACTGCACCGGCTCGCTCTGGTTCCTGTCTTTCTTCTCGATTGCCTTGTCGTCGGCGGTGACGTTGATCGTGTACTTCCCTTTTTTCGGATCGGTTTTCTTGAGCTGCAACGCCACCGTCGAAAACGCCTGCGGTTGCGCGCCCTTCAATAAGGTGAACTCGTAGTATTGCCGGTCACCCTTGTGTTTCAGGGCTTCCAGATCGCCCCGCGTGTTGGCAATCAGCCCGCTCTGGACGCCGAGATCGCCGATCGTGTTCTGCAGTTTCGCAATCGTGGCTTCCAGCGACGCCTTGGTGGCGGCCACGTCGGTCTTCACCCCGCCAACATCGGTCTTCACGGTTCCAACTTCGCCCGCGACCGCGCCAACATCCTTCTTCTCTTCCGCCGCCTGCGCCGAGAGGCGCGCCGAGGCCACTTGCTGCTGATGCGCCAACTCGTCGGCGCGCGCCGCCAATTCCTTCTTGGTCATGCCCACGCGCTCAGCCAACGTCGCGGAATCCGATTCCGCCGATTGCATGCGCTTGGTCAGATCGCCAATTTCTTTTTGGCTGGCAGTCTGATCCTGGGTAAGCTTTTCGACCTTGCCATGCTGGTCGTAAATGAAAAACGACGACGCGCCCACATAAGCGACAGCCACGGCTATCAGAATCCATTTGCCGACATTGCTCTGCGCTTCGGGGTGATACACGTTCGGTTGATCGCCTTCCGACATAAAGGTTGGTCTCCGGTTGAAGTTGACTGAGACCCTATTGTTTGTGAGATACGCGGCGATGTCAATTGCGTTTGAGGTTCTTGCTCAGAGGTAACTTGCGCGCCTGATCCGGCGATCTGCGGAAGCAGTACCATCCCATAGGCAGCCGGATGATAAGAAAACGCGAACCGGCTCCTGTCGAATCCCCATGATGTTTTCGGCTCTATTTTCTGCTATTCTCCGACCATGCAAATCACCGTCCAGCTTCCCGATGACCTTGCCCGGCATCCCAATCCGGCGCGGGAAGCTCTGGAAGCCCTCGCGATCGAGGGGTATCGATCCGGGGCTCTGTCTCCCGTCCAAACTCGCATCCTCTTAGGCTTCGAGACCCGATCCGAATTGGATGGTTTCCTGAAGCAACGCGGAGTCTGGGACCACTCCTACACCGTCGAAGACTTGGAAAAAGATGCGGCGGGCTTTGAACGGCATGCATGATCGTCGTTGCCGACACGTCTCCGTTAAACTACCTGCTGCTGATTGATGCGATTGATCTTTTGCCTGAGATTTTCGGCCAGGTCCTCATTCCGCGGACGGTCTTTCAAGAACTACAGCATCCTAAAAACCGCTGCCAAAGTTTGCCAATGGGTGACCCATGTTCCGGCGTAGTTGGAGGTCCGCGCGTCAGGGTTGCACGCAAATCCGTCGCTGATTGGTTTGGATGTCTGGGAACGCGACGCCATTCAGCTAGCCTTGGATCTAGGTGTGACGACCGTGCTTATCGATGACGCGCACGGACGGCACGAAGCGGAGAAACTTCACTTGGAAGTGCGCGGGACACTTGGAATCTTGGAACGTGGCGCAAAGCTGGGCAAGATCGACCTCAGACAAGCGTTGACCAAGCTGGATCAGACTAACTTTCGAGTATCGCCCTCCGTTCGTGCAGCTTTTCTGAAACGAAGTTCGTAAGCACGAAGCAGCGATTTCGGGGCGGACGGGAGTATTCAAGGTAAAGAGCGTGAAGAACTGGGACGCAATCATTATCGGCGCAGGCATCATCGGCCTATCCCTCGCCATCGACCTGAACAAGCAAGGCCTGCGCGTGCTGATCGTGGAAAAAGGTGATCCCGGACGCGAGTCCTCCTGGGCCGCAGGCGGTATGCTTTGCGACTCCCCTCTCGAAACCCAGGCCGCGCTGCAAGATCTGGCGACGGCCAGCGCTCGGATGTATCCGGAGTTTGTGCGCGAGTTGGAGTTCGAATCGGGCCTGAAAATAGATTTAAGAAATCAGGGAACGATTCTGTTTCCGTCCCTGGAACAGATTCGCCATCCACAAATTAGCGGTGCGGCTCCAGCGAACTTAGAGGAACGGGAGCCCGCCTTGGGAAAGCTCACTTTTGAAAAAGAGTCGGACCTCCCGTTCGACGCTATGCTTGGTCCGGCGTTCTACCTCAAGGAACGCTGCGTCGATCCGCGCCATCTGACGGACGCTGCCATCGCAGCAGCACGCCATCGCAGCATCGATTTTTCGTCCGGCGACGAAGTGTTGGGCGTGAACCTGACAAACGGCAAGGCCTCCGGCGTCCGCACCAACGAAACTCAGTTTGCCGCCGACATCGTGGTGAACTGCGCCGGAGCCTGGGCCGGTCAGATCGCGCCGCACCCATTTCCCACCCGCCCTGTCAAAGGGCAAATGCTCTGCATAGCCATGCCAGAAAAAGAGTTGGTCCGCCACGTCGTCCGCGCTCCGGATGTCTACCTGATCCCGCGCAGCGACGGCCGCCTGCTGATCGGAGCCACCAGCGAAGAAGCAGGCTTCGACAAGCAAACCGTGCCAGAAACAATCCTGAAATTGCGCCAAGCTGCCATCAAGCTCGTCCCGAAATTAGCCAACGCCCGCATCCTCGACTCCTGGGCCGGCCTGCGCCCCGGCACCCCCGACAAATTACCCATTCTCGGCGCCACCTCAGCCCCTGGATATTTCGT
>JAYUJG010000190.1:0-1660 GCA_043765355.1 Acidobacteriaceae bacterium
ACGATTGGCCGAAGGACTTTGCGATCCGGCCTGCTAACGTCGTCGCGCCTTTCACGGAGATTTGCTGTCCGAGAATCGCTCGTATGGTGAGTTCAAAGCCATTCCAGCAGCCGGGGACACGCAGCCCCGGTTGAGCACGAAGCCGCGCGCGCAATTCGGGATCGGCTCCCAACCCCTGCGCAATGGCGGCCCAGTCGGCATTCAGGTCGAACATGTGGCGGATTCGCTCGATGATCGTGTACAGGGAGTGCGGATCGGCAATCTGCACACGCACCGCGAGAGCGTCATTTCCCCCGGCGAGCCCCTCGGCGCGCGAGACCTCGAAATAGCCGTCGCAGCCGTTCAAGGAAATGGAGCGGCGATAGCCCTGAAGGTCGACCGCTTCGACGCCGGGGGTGGCGCGCGCCGCGAGAAATGCCAACATGCCCTTCCAGTGATAGGGCGGACGGTAACGGAGTTGGAAGAGATACTGATTCTCCGGCTGAATCTCTTTTTGTCGGGCAAGGCGCCGGATTTGCGTCGGCGTTCGCTTGTATGTTTTGAGGACGGCAGCGTTGAATCTGCGCACGCATCCGAAGCCCGACGCCAGCGCGAGATCGCTCATCGGCAAGTATGTTTCATCGATCAGTTTCTTGGCGAAGTGCAGGCGGCGAGTCTGCGCCACCGCGCTCGGCGACGCACCCAGGTGCCGGACAAACAGCCGCCGCAAATGCCGCGAACCTACCCCCAGGCGATCAGCGAGAGCTTCCATTCCGCCGTCTTGCAAACCGTTCTCGGCGATCAGGCGCAGCGCTCGCGAGACGGTGCTTGAAGTTCCCAACCAGGCGGGAGTTCCCGGCGAACATTCCGGCCGGCAGCGCAGACAAGGACGGAAACCGGCCTCCGCCGCTGCGGCAGCCGTGGAAAAGTAACGAACATTTTTTTCTTGCACGGTGGGTACGGGGCAAATCGAGCGGCAATAGATTTTGGTGCTGCGCACGCCAATGAAGAACTTGCCGTCGAAGCGGGGATCGCGCGACAGCCGCGCTCGTGAACATACTTGAAGGTCCAGCGTCATGACTTTTGAAAAATACCAGGCCGACCACGTTTCCGCGCTTCTTAATGATAGCCCACAATATTCGTCACCATCGAACCTGACTAGACGTTTTCGGACGTGACCGCACACCATCTTATTGATCAGGGAACGAGGTCCGCAAACGTCCGATGTTTGTGCATCTGTTTCGCTATGGTCGCGACTGTGCTGCCGTGCTTGAACAAGCGCGCAGCTCTGGACGAAAATTCGGAAGGAACTCCATGCCTCTTCTTCGCACCACACTTCTTCGGACTACGCTTCTTCGAACTACACTTCTTCGAACTACACTGCTTCGCACTACGCCTTTTCGCACTACGCCTTTTCGCACTACAGTGCTTTTCGTTTCGGCAGTTTTGCTTTTCGCGACCACCTCGCTTATTGCTCAAAACGCAAGCGGGGACGACATGGACCGTTCCATCAAGCCTGGCGATGATTTTTATCGATACGCCAATGGAGGCTGGCTCAAAACTGCAGCGATCCCTGCCGGCCAAACAAGCTTCGACAACCGCGCAATCGTGAATGAGAGAACGAGTCAACGGGTGCGCGATTTTATTCAGACGGCAGCCGCAGCTCGAGCTCCGAAGGGCA
>JAYUJG010000191.1:0-5651 GCA_043765355.1 Acidobacteriaceae bacterium
ACGCAAGCCGTGACAGGCGGATTTTGCTCGGTTTTTAGCGGGTCAGAGACCCGGTGCCACACGATACTCATGCCTCACGAATTGCCAAAAGCTTACGAACCGGGCGAGATTGAAAAGCGGTGGGCCGAGTATTGGGTCCAGGAAAAGCTGTTTCATGTGGAGACGCCTGGGGCGGGGTTGTCTGAACCGGGGTTGCGTGCGAAAGATGCGCGCCCGGTTTTTACGCTGCTGTTGCCTCCTCCGAATGTGACGGGGCGGCTGCACATGGGACACATGCTGAACCAGACGCAGATGGACATCATCGTGCGCTGGCATCGGATGCGCGGGTTTGTGGCGCTCTGGCTGCCGGGCACGGACCACGCGGGCATTGCCACGCAGATGATGGTGGATCGTCAGCTGGCGAAAGAAGGCAAGAAGCGGCGCGAGATGGGGCGCGAGAAATTTATTGAGCGCGTCTGGGAATGGAAGCGCGAGTATGGCGGCGCGATTCTCGATCAGATGAAGCGGCTCGGCGCGTCGGTCGATTGGAGCCGCGAATATTTCACCATGGACGACAACCTGTCGGCTGCGGTGAAGGAAGCCTTCGTGCGGCTGTATGAAGATGGGTTGATTTATCGCGGGAAATATATTGTGAACTGGTGCCCCGACTGCGGCACGGCGATCTCCGATCTTGAAGTGAAGCACGAAGACGTGGCGGGCAAGCTGTATGAGATTCGCTATCCGGTGATGGGCTCGGAGGAGTTCATTACGGTGGCGACGACGCGTCCCGAGACGATGCTCGGCGACACGGCTATCGCGGTGAATCCGACGGACGAGCGCTATCTGCATCTACATGGCAAGCATGTGCTGCTGCCGTTGATGAATCGTGAGATTCCGATCATCGCCGATGAACTGGCGCAACCTGAGTTTGGCACCGGGGCGGTGAAGGTGACGCCGGCGCATGATCCGAATGACTTCGAGGCTGGGAAGCGGCACAACCTGCCGCAGATCGAAGTGATCGACGAGCGCGCGAAGATGAATGCGAATGCGGGCGCTTACGCGGGGCTGGATCGTTTTGCCGCACGAGCGCGCATCGTCGAAGATCTTTTGGCGCAGGGCTTTCTCGTGGGCACAAAAGACTACACGATTGCCATTGGCAAATGCGAACGCTCGGGAACGATTGTCGAGCCGCGGCTGTCGACCCAGTGGTTCATCAGGATTGCTCCGCTCGCGAAGCGCGCCATTGAAGTCGTAGAGAAGGGCTACATCCGGTTCACGCCGGAAAATTACGGCCAGATTTATTTGAACTGGATGCGGAACATCCACGACTGGTGCATCTCGCGGCAGTTGTGGTGGGGGCACCGGATTCCGGCGTGGTATTGCGGGAACGACGACTGCAAAGAAGTTGTGGTGGCGCGGGAGACTCCTTCGGCATGCAGCAAGTGCGGCGGCACGAAACTGGAACAGGACACGGATGTGCTCGACACCTGGTTTTCGTCGGGGCTATTGCCGTTCACGACGCTGGGCTGGCCGGATGCGACGCGCGATCAGGAAGTGTTCTATCCCAATGCGCTGATGATTACCGGGTTTGACATTCTGTTTTTCTGGGTGGCGAGGATGATCATGCTGGGATGTTGGTTCATGATGCCGCCGCACAAACCGGGTGCGAGAGTGGGGTCGGGATCAAGTTCAGAAGAAGATGCGTTGCGGGCCAGCGTTCCGTTTCGCGAAGTCTATATCCACGCGCTGGTGCGCGATGCGGACCGGCAGAAAATGTCGAAGACCAAGGGGAATGTGCTCGATCCGATTGAGGTGATCGGGCAGTACGGGACCGACGCGACGCGGTTCACACTGGCGGCGATGGCGGCGCCGGGTACGGATATCGCGTTCAGCGAAAGCCGCACGGCGGGGTATCGGAATTTCGCCAACAAGATTTGGAACGCGGCGCGGTTCATGTTTATGAATGTGGATCGGGTGGACCCCACTCTGAGGCCAGCCAATGGTCGCGTGGTGGTTGGTCTTCGACCCGCACCGGACGGGGCAGAGCCCCGTCACCACACGGGCGTGGCTGGTTTTCAGGTGCAGACGCTCGAGGATCGCTGGATTCTTTCGCGGTTCAATCGGGCGGCGAAAGACGTCGACGATTCGCTGCGGACGTATCGTTTCGACGAGGCGGCGACGCGGATTTATGATTTTTTCTGGGCGGAGTTTTGCGATTGGTACCTTGAGCTGATCAAGCCGCGACTGAACGAAGAAGACGGGGCGGAGCCGCGTCACCACACGGGGGCGGCGCTGGTGGCTTGCGCGAATCTGGTGAACTTATTCGAGGCGTCGTTGCGGCTGTTGCATCCCGTGATGCCGTTTATTACCGAAGAGGTCTGGCACGCGATGTACGATGGCGGGCCTCCGCTGAAGTCGATTGCGTTGGCGCCGTATCCGGCGGCAGACGAGGCGCAGATCGATTTGGACGCGGAGACGGAGATGGCGATCCTGCAAGATCTGATCGTCAGCGTGCGCAATCTGCGGGCGGAATTAAAGGTCGAGCCGAAAGTTAAGGTGCCAATCGAGGTATTTGCCCACGACCCGAACATCCGCGCGATGCTGGAAAAGAATGTCAGTGCGGTCTTGCAGGATCGCCCGGCGAATGTGGAGAAGATAACATTTGTGGAAAGCTCGCTCGGGAACTTGCCGGGGGCGAAGAGCACGTCGCGGTTCGACGTCCACGCGATCTACGAAAAAAAGATCGACGTTGCGGCAGAGCGCGAGCGTCTAACCAAAGAGTTGGAGAAGATTGGAAAGCAAGTGGCCGGGGCGCAGGCTAGACTCAGCGATGAAGGGTTTTTGAGCAAGGCTCCGCCGCATGTTGTGGAAGGCTTGCGCAAGCAGGCGGAAGAGATGACGGTTCTGCGGGATAAGATCGTCGCCAAGTTGAAAGAATTGGAGTCGGCGAGAATCGCGTAGGGACGGCTGTCCCTACGTGAGTTTCGGCGATACGAGCGGCACGGGATATGGATTGGAATTCACGACGCATTACGGCGATTATCGAGAACGCGCTCAACGAAGATCGGGCGACGAGCGATGCGACCAGCTACGCCTGTATCGATCCGAACCAGCGCGCCTCGGCGACCATTGTCGCGAAGCAGGAGTGCATTCTGGCGGGCCTGGGATGTGTGGCGCGGATTCTCGACGTTTACGCGGCGCTGGATGGGGCGGTGACTTCGCACTATGAGGTGACGAGTCATCCGTCGATTTTCGACGGTATACGGGTGAAGGCAGGACAGCAGATTGCGGTGATCCAGCATAACGCGCGGGTGATTCTGTCGTGCGAGCGTGTGATTCTGAATTTTCTGCAACGGATGGCAGGAATCGCGACCACGACGCGCCGATTTGTCGATGCGGTGGAAGGCACGCGGGTGCGGATTCTGGATACGCGCAAGACGGCTCCGGGGCTGCGGGTGATCGATAAATACGCGGTGCGCTGCGGTGGCGGACAGAATCATCGGCTTGACCTCTCGGACGGGGTGCTGATCAAGGGCAATCACATCGCGCTCGCCGGGGGAGCGATTGCGGCGCTGGAGCGCGCGATCCGCAACCGTCGCGGCCGGCAGCCAATTGAAATCGAAGTGCGTTCGCTTGAAGAGTTGCAGCAGGCGCTCGAGCACGGAGCGGAAGCGATCCTGCTCGACAATATGAGTGTTGAGCATGTGCGCACGGCGCTTGAGATTTGTTCGCGGCAGTCGCGGCGAATTCCGCTGGAGTGCGCTGGCGGAATCAATTTGGAGAACGTGCGCTCGTATGCGGAGACGGGCGTGGATTTCATCTCCGTCGGAGCGTTGACGCAGTCAGCGACGGCAGTGGATATGAGTTTGCGGGTTACGCCGACGTAGAGAGAGGGCAGAGGTCAGAGGAGAGATTGCAGAGGTTAAGATCTGCGGGGTGAACCTCTGACCTCTGACCTCTAACCTCGCTATAATTCCCTTCATCGCTGCTACCGGCAAAACTCGCAGCCTGCCTTCCGTGCACAAGGCGACCGACGTGCGTCTCGGGCGCATCGTACGCTTGCTCATGAGCAACGCTACGGTTGTCGCCAGCGGGACGAAAATCGCCGAGGAGATGGGCACGAGCCGTTCGGAAGTTTGGCGGCTGATTCAGCAACTGCGTGCCTTGGGAGTGGATGTTGCTGGACATCCGGCGACGGGGTATCAGCTGCGCGCGGTTCCAGATTTGCTGTTGCCCGAAATGCTGGCTCCCGCGCTGAAGGGCACGGTCTTCGGCTCACACTCTGGCCTACACTCTGCCAAGAACATTCATCACTACTACAAAATCGGCTCGACCAATTCCGAGGCGATGGGGGCGGCGGCGGAAGGCGCGCCCGAGGGCAGCGTATTTCTCGCTGAAGAACAACTGGCCGGGCGGGGACGCGGGGCGCACTCCTGGCATTCGGCGCGGTCTTCGGGGATTTACTGTTCGGTAATTTTGCGTCCGGCGATACCACCTTCCGATGCGCTGATTTTTTCGTTGGCGGCGGGGCTGGCGGTGCGCGCAGCGGTGGCTGAGATTGCGCCGCAGCTGTGGGCGGATTTGAAGTGGCCGAACGATCTGCTGCTCGGCGGCAAGAAATTCTGCGGCATTCTTATCGAGATGAATGCCGAAGCTACGCGGGTGCGTCATCTGGTGGCGGGGATAGGGATCAACGTGAACCAGATCAAGTTTCCGGCCGAGCTGCGCGACATCGCAACTTCGTTGCGAATCGAGACCGGCACGGAGTGGTCGCGGGTCGAGCTATGCGCCGCCCTGCTAAAATCACTCGACCGGGAATATCGCAGCTTAGTCGAGGATGGGGAAGCGCGCGACTCGATCCTGCGCCGATTCGAGCAGTGCTCATCGTCGGTGCGGGGTAAACGAGTGGGCATCGACGAGAACGGCGGTGTGTCTGGCGTTAGCGAAGGGCTCGACGAACGCGGATTCCTGCGGGTGAGGACGTCAGAGGGTTTGAGGACAGTGTTGAGTGGGACGGTAAGGTTTGCGTAGGGACGGCCGCCCTCGGCTGTTCAGTTCCAACTCCCGCTCTGCGGGGGACGCGATATATTTGCGGCGCTTCGCGCCGGACAGCCGAGGGCGGCTGTCTCTACGTGATTTTCTATGCTGCTAGTGATGGATGTTGGGAACACGAATACGGTGCTCGGCGTTTTCGAGCGCGTGGCGCATCGTCCGGGCGAGGACGTTACCACGGAAGCGGTTCGCTATGAGCGGCTGGTTGCGAACTGGCGCGTCGGTTCGCATCTGAACCGCACGGTGGATGAGTACGGAGTTATCTTCCGCAATCTTTTCTCGATGGACAATCTGGAGGTTTCGGCTGTCCACGGAATCGTGATTTCATCGGTGGTGCCGCCGCTTGATGCGGTGTTGCGGCAAGTGTGCGAGCGCTATTTCAACACCAAGCCGCTGTTCGTTGAGCCCGGCGTGAAGACTGGGATGCAGGTGCTGTATGACAATCCCGCGGAAGTGGGCGCGGACCGCATCGTGAACGCGGTGGCGGCTTTTGAGAAATATGGCGGCCCCTGCATCGTGGTGGATTTTGGGACGGCGACGACGTTCGATTGCGTTTCAAAGAAGGGCGAATATATGGGCGGCGTCATTTGTCCGGGGATCGGAATTTCGGCGGACGCGCT
>JAYUJG010000192.1:0-14406 GCA_043765355.1 Acidobacteriaceae bacterium
CCCGGTTGCTGGCGTTCCACGGTGTGGGAAGTCCACCCCATCACGCAGTTTTATGTCTGCAAGGCGAGCGCAGGATGCACCATCTCGTCACCCGCGAGCCACTGGACAAACCTGGACGATATGCCGTAAGGCCGCGCGGGAGACGGCATCGGGAATTGGACTTTTTAAGCTGGCTCTCGACGCCGCTCTGACTGCTGGCTGGTTCACCTATTGCGCAATTACGCAGTAGTGGTACATGGGGACCAGAAAGAAATGTCCAACATAGAGCGGGTATTGACGTCCGCAGGTGGAACGCTCCTCATCGCTTGTATAGCATTCGGCTGCATCTGGATAAGAGCGATGCATTATCAGCAAGCCGGAGCAGGGCAGAAACCAATCCTGCCCTGCCTTGACCTCATTTAGGCAAGAGCAGAACGCAGGACATGCTCTTCCGGACCGCGCCCGGCGCAGCACGAAGCAAGTTTGCCGTCAATTACAACGGCAGGCACGCTGCGGATGCCGTAATTCTTCGCCTTGGTAGCCGTCTCGGACTTTTGCATGTCATGGACAACGACTTCGTGCGAAGAGCCAGCAAGTCGTTTGACCAGTTCAATCGTTTCTTTGCAGGGCGAACAGCCTGCGCTGAAGACTTCGATTTTCTTCTTTGTGCTCATCATGATTTAACACTCCTTTGATTAAAGTTCTCTGCATCGCAGTTCGAGCAGGATGCCAGTTCGCCAGCACCGTGCGGCCACGCATTCCATAGTGAAGCGACGACCAAAAGCCCAACCGCGCCGTACATCGTGGGTCGGGACTCCCACAGAAACTTGCCTAACAGCACGCCAGCAGCCGCAACCGATCCAAGCAGGAACGGGCTAAATCCATGGCGATTCTTTGCCCTGAACGCCATTGAAACTAGTGTAATGGCCAGAAACCCAGCGGTCAGAGGAAGCAGATAGGCTGCCGAGATGAGAAACCCCAAGCCAATCGAACTCAACAACCCAGCATACGCAGGCCAGCAGAACGGGCAAGCCAACTTGGGAAGCAAGGAAACGCCGACACCGGGCAACGCCAGCAAAGTTCGCCTCAACGTGCTACTCATGCCTCCTCCTTATCCATGCTCTCTAAAATGGGGCAGTCCGTAATCAACCCACACCCGGTGCACGACTTGGTGAGCTTGCGAAGGGTTTGCTCCATAGACTCGAGGGTTTTGATCTTTCTCTGAATGTCGGCGATCTTGACCTCAGCCCGCTTGCGGATTTCTGCGCTGCTCGTGCGGGGCGACACTCGCAAAGAAAGCAGTTCTCGAATCTCTCGCAAGGAAAAGCCCAATTCCTGACCGCGTTTGATGAATCTCAGTCGCCTTACCGCCTCTGGCGGGAACAGGCGATAACCCGATGCGCTGCGTGGCGGTTTCGGCAGCAGACCTTCACGCTCGTAATAGCGCACCGTCTCTAGGTTGATCCCAGCGTCCCTAGCGAGATGACCGATGGTGAGTGACTTCGTCTGCATCTGCAACTCGTGAGGCTAGTCTAAACCCTGTAGTAGGGTACGGAGTCAAGCGGGTGGGCCAGCCCCCATCTCGCCGATTGCCGGGTGCCCCGGGTAACTCGGGGGGCCATTCATTCGCGCACCTGCGAATGAATGGGCAACCATGACACGATGCGCTTCTAAATGTTTCGGCCCGAGGCGGGTGGACATCATGAAAGGCCAGGATCGGGTCGCATTGCCCAGCCGCCGAAACCCCAGCGTTTACAATTGCGGCGTGCGGATTCTGATCTCAGCCGGGGAAGCGTCCGGAGAAATGTATGGGGCGCAACTCATGGAGGCGTTGCGCGCTCGGGTGGTGACGGGGTTCGGGCCCGTCCCAGCGGGGCAAAGCCCCGCCATCACGCAAGCACCGTCGATTGAGTTCTTCGGTGCCGGCGGAGACCTCATGCGCGCCGCCGGATGCGACATCATTGTCGACGCCAGGGACCTCGCGGTCGTCGGCATCACCGAAATTCTTAGCCACCTGCCAAAGATTCTACGGCTCTTTCGGAAACTAATCCGCGCGGCCGACGAGAAGCGTCCGGCGGTGGCCGTCGTCATCGACTCGCCTGCCTTCAATTGGCGGGTGGCGCGGCAAATGCGCAAGCGCGGCATCCCGGTCGTCTATTACGTATGTCCGCAGTTTTGGGCGTGGCGGCAAGGGAGGGTCAAGCTGTTGCGCAAATATGTCGACAAGGCGCTCGTCATATTTCCCTTCGAAGAAAAGTTTTATCGCGATCGCGGAGTGGACGCGACTTTCGTGGGGCATCCGCTCGCCGATCTCCCCGCGCCGGCGATTACTCGCGATGCCTATGCCGCCGAACACCACCTCGACGCCGCTAAACAATGGATCACGCTGATGCCGGGCAGCCGCCGGAAGGAAGTGCGCATGAATCTGCCGACGATTTTGGCGGCGGCGGAGCGCCTGGGCAGCGGTTATGAATTTCTTTTGCCTGTCGCGCGAACGCTCGATTCGTCGTTTCTCGCAGCATTGATTGCGCCGTCGGCGGAGACGCGGCGAGCCGCGTCTCTACAGCAGAGTCTTCATCTGGTTCCCGAGGCTTTGCCAGCGCTTTACCATGCGCGCGCGGGGATTATTGCCAGTGGCACGGCTACGGTCGAGGCCGCCCTCATGGGCACTCCGTTTGTCATGGTCTACCGCGTGTCGGCGTTGACCTACGCGCTCGGCAAGCCGCGGGTGAAGGTTGCTTTCTTTGCCATGGTCAACCTCATTGCCGAGCAGGAAGTGGTTCCAGAGCTGGTCCAGCACAAGTTCACGGAAGAAAATGTCGTCGCCGAAATGAGGCGGATCATTCCTGACGGCGAACCGCGCACCCGCATGATCGAGCGCTTCGCGGCGGTGAAGTCGCGGCTGCGACGAGGACCCGGCGGCGTGCATCCTGCGGAAGCCGCGGCGGAGATCGTTTTTGAACTAGTGGATCGAATATGATCCGGAGAGGGTTGGCACCTCCGAGAACGGCATGCGCTGGACACTTCGGTGACAACTTTTTGACCAAACAAATTTCGCTAACCCTTGTCCTCACAGCATCTTTTGCGGGAAAATTGACATCTGACTATTTTGTAGCCTTGCCAGGAGACACTACTTGAAGCTCTGCACTTCTCGACCAGCGCGTCGGGCGCACGGATTAACTGTCGCCTTTTTTCTGTGCTCGTTTCTGTGCTCGCTCGCAATCCGTCCGGCCATGGCGGCAGAGAAAACGCGGCTGCACGTCGACGACTACCAGATCGCCGTCGAGCTCCTGCCGCAAACCCACAAGCTCACCGCCCACGCTACGGTCAAGGTTACCGCGCTTGAAGACCTCAGCGTCGCCATGTTTCAGCTGAATAATGCTCTTCGCATTACGAAGCTTACTGATGCAAGCGGCAAGGCGCTCACTCCCGAGCGCAATACCCAGGATTCGACGGTCCGCTTCGCGCTCAACAGCGGCATCGCAAAAGACGCCAGCACGGTTTTCAACTTCGACTATGAAGGCACGCTGGAGAGCGCCGATGACAGCCCCGTGCAGGGCCTCAGGCTTGCCTATGTCGGCCCTGAGACCAGCTACCTGCTTTATTCCGGATTGTGGTTCCCGGTGTCGGGATACGGCACCAATCGTTTCACTTCAACCATCAGCGTTACCGTCCCGGCGCACATGATCGTGATCGGCAGCGGCAAGGATTCGTCCGCGGCGCCCGCGGCAAACGCCACGGCGAAGAAGCCGCCCGCTCCGGCCATCGCCAACTCCGCGCTCGCCAATGCAAAGACCTTTACCTTCACATGGGACAAGCCGAGCTTTCCCGGCACGATCGTCGCCGGGACGTTCCAGGAGTTGAAGAGCGACGAAGCGGGCATTGATCTCCATATTTTCTTCAAACCAAATCACCAGGCCCTGGCCGCGGAGTACGCGTCCACGGCAGTCAAAGCCTTCACCTTCTTCGTCACCCAGTACGGCAACGCACCCTCGACGCGCTTGAAAATAGTCGAACTGCCGGACGACACCGTGCCCACCGCGTATGCACCGGAGATCGCGGCGCTTTCCAGCCGCGCCATCACCGAGAAGACAAACTATCGGTTGCTCTCTAATACGATCGCCCATCAATGGTGGGGTGTCTCAGTCAGTCCGGCGTTGAAAGAAGACTGGTGGATCAGCGACGGCTTTTCGCGTTACTCCGAGGCTCGCTACGTGGAGAGCGCGGCGGGCGAGGCGGGACTTGAGGAGATGGTCAAGGACATGTCAGTTGGCGCGCTGGCGTACGACAGCGTGCCGCTTTCGAGCGCCGCCAAACTGGAATACTTCTCTCCCGAATTTCAGTCTCTCGTCACCGACAAGGGCGCCATGATTCTGCACATGCTGCGCTGGGTGGTCGGAGAAAAAGACTATCTAAAAATCATGCGCGAATTTGCCACGAAGTATGCGGGCAAATCCGCCAGCACCGACGACTTCCGCGAACTGACCGAGAAGTTGTACGGGCAAAAGCTGCTGTGGTTTTACTCGCAGTGGATGGACTCGACCAGCGCTCCGGAATTCAAGGCCAAGTACACCGTCTACCGGCTCGGCAATAACAAAGGCTTTCGGATCGTCGGTGCCATCACGCAGGATCTCGATCTGTTCCGCATGCCGGTGAATCTGAGAGTCGACACCGATGGCCGGACGGAAGAAAAGCGAATTGAAGTCGTGGGCACCGATTCGCCATTTTCGGTCGAAACCTTTGGGCGCCCCCGGCGGATTTCGATCGATCCTGAAAATCGCGTGTTGACCAACTCCTCCGACATTAAGCTGCGGTCGTCCATTGTGCGCGGACAGGGCCTCACCCAGCAGGGCGACCTTGCCGGAGCGCTTGGCGAATTCAACAAAGCGCTCGAAGTCAACAAGAACAGTTCGCTCGCCCACTACCGGATCGCTGAAGTATTTTTCCTGCAGAAAAATTATCAGGCCTCGGCGAACGCCTATCGCGAGTCGCTGAACGGCGACGGTGAGCCGCGCTGGACCGAGGTTTGGAGCCACTTGCAGCTGGGCAAGATTTTTGACGTAACCGGCCAGCGCGAACGCGCCGTCAATGAATATCGCCAGGCCATCCAGACCAACGACAATACTCAGGGCGCTCTGGAAGAAACCCGCCGCTACATGCAAAAACCCTACGAACGGGAAAAAGGCAGCTAGGTAGGCGTCCATCCCACGACCAGTCTCGTGGTCGTATGTTGGTAGCATGAAAGAGAAGACTTCCATCACACTTTCGACGGAGGTTCTGACCGGCATCGACCGCCTCGCCGGGACGAAGAAATCCCGCTCGGGAATGATCGAGGGGATACTGCGTCGCTATTTACATGAGCAAGCGAAAGCCGGGATTCAAGCGCGCGATTTGGAGTTGTTGAACCACGCCGCCGAACAACTCAACGCCGAAGCAGCCGATGTTCTGGACTTCCAAGCCTCCGAAGGTGAAAGCTAGCACACGATGAGGCGCGGCGAGCTTTACCGTGTTCGCAAACCCGGCGGTGATCGCAACGCCGGGGACGGAAAAACCGGTGACCCCAGGACTTTCCGCGTATTTGTGGTGGTCAGCCGCCAGGTGCTGCTGGACTCCCGGTTTTCGACGGTGGTCTGCGCTCCGGTGTTCTCCCATGGCCAGGCGCTCTCAACTCAGGTGGCCGTTGGCCCAGAGGAGGGACTGAAGAATGACCGTTGGATCATGTGCGACAACCTGATTTCGTTGCGTAAATCCGACCTCACGCAGTTCGTCGGGTCCCTTTCACGCACAAAGCTCACCCAACTCAACGAGTCTTTGCGAATGGCGCTGGCACTGGACTAGTTTGCAGGCAACCGCGCTCAGGGCTTCACGCCGGCAAATCCCTTGCGCCGTTGCTCGCTATAGCGATGCAAAGCGTCTTCAATAATCGGATACGCCTCCGTCGCCGGCTGAATCTCATCCACCTCGACTGACTTGCCTTCCAGTAGCTTGTAGTCCTGAAAAAAGCGTCGCAGCATGATCAATCGATGGGGAGGCATTTCAGCGGCCTCGCGATACGAGTTGAACTCGGGGTCTTCGGTCGCGATCGCGATGATCTTGTGGTCTTTTTTCCCCGAATCGATCATGGTCATCAGGCCGATGGCCCGCGCATGGATGATGGTGAGCGGCACCACGGTTTCCTGGCACAATACCAGCACGTCGAGCGGGTCGTCGTCCTCGGCGAGCGTCTGCGGAACGAAGCCATAATTCGCCGGATAATAAACCGCCGAGTACAGGATGCGGTCGAGTTTGATCAGGCCGCTGGTCTTGTCCAGCTCATATTTCACGCTCGATCCAAAGGGAATCTCGATGACCGTGTTGAACTCCTGCGGAAGCGCGCTGCCGGGAGTTACGTCGTGCCAGGGATGGATCATGGAATGAAGCCTGCCTTTGTGAGTTCGGAAATGTCGCTACCATGATTGTAAATGCAGGCGCTTGGCGCGAGAGCACCGAGCACGAGCTTGAACCACGAAGGGCACGAAGTATCACCAAGGCTCTTGCTCCAAAGGTTTTCTTCGTGGACCTTCGTGTCCTTCGTGGTTGAAGGTTCGCGTCCGGTTCGCGTCTCCGCACCTTGACCCGCAATTGCGCAGCGCGTACAGTTTTGTTGACGATGTGAGGGGTTGAATGACCGGCGAAGCCAGCAGGTATCTGAAATTTGGTTCAGTAACCGCTTTGATTTTGCTGTCGCTGGCCTTTCTGGCGTACACCGGAGTGCAGGACAACAAGAGTTACTACGTCACTATCAAGGAACTGAACGGAATGGGCACCGACGCTTATTCCAAGCGCCTGCGCGTGGCAGGCAATGTTGTGCCGGGATCGATCAAGCGCTCCGGAACCCGAGTGGAATTCTTGCTGAAAGAAAATGATCTGACGCTGCCCGTTTCTTATACGGGGACCGAAGCTCCTCCCGATACTTTTAAGGATGACTCGCAAGCGCTGGCCGACGGCAGTTTCGGACGCGATGGCGTTTTCCACGCCAAGCAATTACAGGCCAAGTGCGCATCGAAGTACGCGCCCAAGACGGGAGCTCCCGCTGCCCAGCCTACTGCCGGTATGTCTTAGCGCGGCGACTCGAGTACTTATAGCTCGATCCGTTGACCGACCTCTTTGGCCACCTCCTCCAATCCGCCCGCTATCGCAATCCGCGGCCTGATCAAGCAGTTTGGCCGTTTTGCCGCTCTGCGCGGGGTCAGCGCGGAATTTTCCGCAGGCAAGCTCTACGCGATTCTTGGCGACAACGGCGCGGGCAAAACCACTCTCCTCCGCACTCTCGCGGGACTCAGCCAGCCATCGCAAGGGGAAGTGACCGTCCTCGGCACCACCAAGTTTCGCGACATCTGCCAGCAGGTCGGCTACATGGCGCACCCTTGCCTGCTCTACGACGAAATGAGCGGGATGGAGAACCTGGAATATTTCGCGCGGCTTTACGGCATCACGAACACAGCGCGGTGCGCCGAAGTCATTTGTGCTGTGGGCCTGGATCCCGATCTGGCGCGCCCCGTTGGCCAGTATTCCCAGGGCATGAGGCAGCGCATGTCTTTGGCGCGCGCGCTGTTGAACGATCCAAAACTCCTGCTCCTCGATGAACCTTTTTCGAATGTCGACCTGCGCTCCGCCAACGAAATGGTCAATTTGCTTTCGAGACTCCGCGATCAGAGCAAGACAATCTTCATCGTCACTCACCAGGCGACACTGCTCGAAGGGGCCGCCGATGAGTTCGTCTGGATGGAGTTTGGCAAAATCGTAGCCCGCACGCGCGAACTGAAACCACCCGAGATAAGCGTACTGGGGGATGAAAAACGATGAGCGCCCCCACCGGCATCACCCGCGTCACCTTGCTCAAAGACCTGCGCCTGGAGTGGAGATCGAAAGACGCCATCAATTCGATGCTGTTCTTTTCGCTGCTGGTCGTCGTCGTCTTTAGTTTTTCGTTCGATCCGAGCGCCGAGGAATCGCGCCAGATCGCCGGAGGCCTGATCTGGGTCGCGTTCCTGTTTGCGGCGGTCGTGGCACTAAACCAGACCTGGGCGCGAGAGATTCGCAACCAGGTACTCGACGCCTATCGCGTGTCGCCCGCGCCCGCGAATTCCCTTTTCATCGCCAAGACGCTGGGCAACTTTATTTTCGTGAGCGTCCTCGAAGCGCTGATGACGCCTCTGTTCATCGTGTTTTACCGCCTGCGGTCGCTCGGTCCCGCTTGGCAACTGCTGCTGGTCGCTGTGCTCGGGACGTGGGCTCTGGTCGTCAACGGAACATTCTTCGCGGCGATGTCTTTGCGCACGCGCAGCCGCGAGATCATGCTGCCGCTTCTCCTGTTCCCAATCTCGATCCCAGCCCTACTTGCAATGGTGCAAGCCACCACCGCCATCCTCAGCGGCGAAGGCGCGCGCTTCTGGATTGTGTTGCTGGTAACCTACGATGTAGTGTTTACTACGGTTTGCCTGTTGTTGTTCGAAACGATATTGAACGCGGAATGAAATTATTGAGTCATTGAGACATTGAATCATTGATTCAGTGTTGCACTTCAATGTCTCAATGCTTCAATGACAAAATGAAGAGAGCCTTCCCCATCCTCGGCGTCCTGACCGCAGTTTTTCTGAGCTTCGCGCTTTATGAAGCGCTGGTGGCTGCGCCCACCGAGCAGACCATGGGCGACGTGCAACGGATCTTCTACTATCACGTGCCGTCGGCGTGGACGGCGTTCATTCTCTTCTTCGTCAATTTCGGAGCGTCCGTCTATTACCTGGTCAAGCGTTGCTCCACGGCCGACATCGTGGCTCTCGTCAGCGCCGAAGTCGGAGTCGTCTTCTGCACCGTCGTATTGATCACCGGCCCCATCTGGGCGCGCCCGGTCTGGGGCATCTGGTGGACGTGGGACATGCGCCTGACCTCGACTCTGGTGCTGTGGCTGATCTACGTCAGCTACCTGTTCCTGAGGCGCTTCTCCTCCAGCGGAGAGACGCCCGCGCTCGCCGCCGCGCTCGCGGTTCTCGGTGCCTTGTGCGTGCCGTTTGTTTACTTCTCGATCTGGTTCTTTCGGACCCAGCATCCTCAGCCAGTGATGGGCGGAGGCGGTGCCATCGATCCCCGCATGTTGCATGTGCTGCTCATCAACTGGCTGGCTTTTTCCTGCTTTGCGTTTCTAGTTTGCTGGTCCCGCTATCGTCTGGAGAAACTGCAGCGCGACGTTGACCAAGCCCACGCCCTCGAATCGCTGATGGATCCCCGCCGAGGCTCCCGATGAAAAGCGGATATCTTTTCGCAGCCTACGCCGCCACCTGGATCATCCACATCGCCTATTTAGCAACAATTGTCCGCCGCTACTCGCGATTGAAAACGGAAATCGAAGAGCTCAGGCGTAAGTAGGGATATTTCTGAGTTTCTGCGATGATTGGGGTGAACAAGGGAAACCCCCATGGTCATGAAAAAACCACCCCATCCCGGAGACTTCATTCGCACCGAGATCGTCGAACCGGCAGGTTTTGTCGGTGACGGCGGCAGCGGCGGCGCTTCGAGTATCACGGCCCGCGCTCTCCAGTCTGCTCAACGGCAAGGCCGACCTGTCTGGAGACATGGCGCTTCGCATTGAAAAAGCCTTTGGCGTAAAGATGGACACGCCCATGCGAATGCAGGCGTCCTACGATATTGCCCAGACACGGAAACGTGAAAATCAAATCCAAGTCTCGCGCATCCAGCGAACGGCCTCCAGTATTCACGCGTAAGGGGGCGTCCCCCAAAAAGTTGCGGAGTTTTTCCTGCGACCTAAACCTGACGCCTGAGACCTTTTTCTTTGCAACCATTTGCCCCTGTTTTCGCTTCTCACTACTGCGGCCCACGCTGTCGGTCCGGCTTGACAGCGTATCTGTTGGATGTAAAAGTATTTGTTTGCATTAATCCCAGTATTCTGGTGACAGGTACGCATCCGCTTCCTAAGGGCGTCGATCCCCAGCGGTGTTTGTGTGCCGTTCTTGTTCTCACCCCGTGAAATTGGGAAATTGGAGGAGCTTCGTGAATTGGAATTACCCTGTGTCGGTAGGAGATTCGGTGAGAGATTCAGAGTCGCCAAAAAAGTCTGGAAACAACAAAACGGGCAATCCAACGAGGACCGGGGCCAAGGCCGCTCTCCTGGCAGCGGCTATGTTCGTCACCGCCGTCGGCGCATTCTATTTTGCCGCCGGAGTCCACGCCGCCAAGGCCAGCGCTCGCCAGGCCATCGCCCGTAGGCCGCTCGCGTCGAAGTCCGAGTCAATCGCGACTCCAGGTGCGACATCGAGCGCCCTCTCGAAGCCGAAGGCGAATTCAAATTCGACGCAGAAATTGGCGCAGAAATCGTTCTCGCTCCCGTTGTACTTTGAGCCGAACCAGGGCCAGTCCGATCCTCAGGTTAAGTTCCTCGCCCGAGGCAAAGGCTACGGCTTGTTCCTGACCGCGGACGAAGCAGTGCTGCAACTTCAGCACTCGTCCGTCAGGACAAAGCCGTCAGCGATCAGCCATCAACCGGCCCCTCCTGCCGCAGGTGCTGTTATTCGTATGCATCTTGATGGAGCCAATTCCGCCGCCAGCGTTTCCGGCGCCGACCCGCTTGCCGGCAAGAGCAACTATTTCATCGGCAATGTTCCAGCCAACTGGCGGCACGACGTTCCGCATTTCGGCCGCGTCGAGTACAGCAGCGTCTATCCCGGCATCAACCTCGTTTACTACGGCGACCAGGGACAGCTCGAATACGACTTCCGCGTAGCGCCCGCCGCCGACCCGAACCAGATCGCGCTGAGCTTCCAGGGCGCGTCCACTCGCATTGATCACGGTGACTTGCAGCTGTCGACCGAACAGGGCGACGTCCGTTTCCACGCTCCGCATATCTATCAGGTGCAGTTGCAACAGAACGGAAGCACACAGAAATCGGTCACGGGAAGTTTCCGCCAGCTCGCCGACAACAAAATCGGCTTCGCCATTGGAGCCTACGATCACAGCCGAGAACTGGTCATCGACCCGATCCTAAGCTATTCGACCTACCTCGGCGGCACCGGCACGGAAAGCTTCGTCAATGTTGCGATTGATTCCGTTGGCCTTATCTACGTCGCGGGCTCGACCACTTCGGCGAACTTTCCCGTAGCCCCGCCCCCGGCCGTCGCTCCGATTCAGGCAAACCTCGCGGGCACCCAGAACATTTTCATCGCCAAGATCAACCCGTCTGCATTGCCCGCCCAGCAACTGGTTTACACAACCTATCTCGGCGGCTCCGGGTCTGAGTTCGCTGCTGGCGTGGCGGTCAGCACCGACGTCGATCAATTCACCACCGGCGTCGACATCGTTGTTGCGGGCTCGACCACCTCCAACGACTTCCCCACCGCCGGAGCGCTCGCCCCTTTCCAGTCAACGCCCATTGAGTCCGGTACCCACCTCCACGGCTTTGTGTCGCGCATCAACCTCGGAACGACCTCGTCCCTGCGCTACTCCACCTACCTCTCCGGCTTTAACACGGCTGGCGACGCCATCGACTCGGTCACCGGACTGGCAATCGATGGCCAGAGCGACGCCTTCGTCACCGGCACGACAACTTCAATTGACAATCAGAGCTTCGGATTCCCCGCCAACCCTGACGCGCTCCAACTTGTGTCGAACGCGACCAGCCAGTTCTTTGCCAGCAAGATCAACACCAAGGGCTCCGGCCCTCAGAGCATGCTCTACTCCACCTACTTCGGCGGCGGCAACCCGCAGGGCGGTCAGACGCAAGGCGGCGGCATCGCGGTCGATGGCGCAGGGAACATCTACATCACCGGCGGAACAAATTTTCTGCCGACGATGGGCCCCAACCCGGGAGAACCGGCATTCCCGCTCACCCTTGCCTATCAAAGCTGCCTCGACGAGGCCGGCAAAACGGTCTGTACTTTGCCAAACCCAACCGCCCTCGACGCTTTCATCGCCAAGATCAATACCGCGCCGGGACAAACAGCGCCCGTCTATTGCACGTATTTGGGTGGATCGGGCGATGACATCGGTTTTGGCATCGCCGTCGATAGCACCAACAATGCCTATATCACCGGTTCCACGACCTCTTCCGATTGGGCCGTTCCCACTACCGCGTTTCAGTCCGCATCTGGCGGAGGTGTCGACGCCTTCATCGCCAAACTCGGCCCCCTGGCAGGCTCGGCTTATCCTCTGAACTATTTCACCTACCTCGGAGGCTCTGGATCGGACAAGGGCACAGCCATCCAGGTCGACTCTCTGCTGGCGGCCCATGTCGTCGGCTCCACCAGTTCCGTTAATTTTCCAACAACCAATTTCACCTATCAGACGACAAACGGAGGCGGTCTGGACGCTTTCGTCGCGTCGATTGGGACCACGCTATCGGGAGTGGGTGCCGGCGACTTCTCCACCTATCTGGGAGGAAACGGAGATGATCTGGCCACCGGAGTCGCCATCGACGGCCCCGGCCGTTTCGGTGCCACGTACGTCGTGGGCACTACCGTGTCGACCGATTTCCCCCTCAAGAATCCGCTCCAGGGGGCGTTGAGCGGCGGTTCGCAAGACGCCTTCGTAAGCCAGATCGGCGCCAGCAGCACCCTCACCGTGACTCCATCCGCCACCAGTCCCACGCCTAACCCAGTTCCCGCCGGAACCGCAGTCGCGTTTACCTTCACGATCACCAACACCGGCCCTGACACCGCCTCTCAGGTGTCCTTCACCGCCACGAGTTTGCCAACCACGGGACTACAAGCGTCTCCGACCGCCACGGTGAGCACCGGCGGAACCTGCTCCTTGCAAACAGGAGGCTCGGCGATCGTTTGTCCGGTTGGGACCCTGGCTGCCGGCAGCGTCTCCACCGTTACCGTCAGCATGACCCCGCTCATCTCGACCACGGCCACGCAAATCGCGATCGGGGGCTTTGCCACCACAAACAATAGCGGAGTCTCCTACAACTGCAATCCGGCGCAGCCCGCCGCGATCATCTCCAACTTTACGGTCATCGCAACCACCTCGACCCCTCAAATCATGGCTGGTGACAAGGCGATTATCAACGTCGTCCTTAAGCCGACGGGCAGCTATACCGGCAGCATCAGCCTGAGCCAAACCATCCTGCCTTCGATGGTCACCGCCAACACTCCCCTGTTCAACCCCACCTCCGTCACACTTTCTGGCACCGCGAACGGAACCACGACCCTGACCATCGTTACGGTGGCCCGCCCCCCCGTCAGCGGAAGCCTGCTGCGTCGCGGCTCGTTCTACGCCACATGGCTCCCCATCGGAGGCTTGAGCCTGGTTGGCCTCGGCATCGGCGCTGGCCGCAAGCGTCGCCGCTGGCTGGTTGGAATCGTCCTCAGCCTGATCGCAGCGGCAGTCCTGCTACAGACCGGCTGTGGATCGTCCAGCAGCAGCGCCCCAATCGGCGGCGGAACCCAGGCCAATTTCTACACCATCACCATCTCGGCATCTCCCGGAACGGGGGGAGCCCGCACCGCCGTTGTCCATCTGCAGGTAACCTAGACCAATCCATTTTCCAATTCCAAGCCTCCGCCACGGCGGAGGCTTTTTTCTGTAGAGACGCGGCTTGCCGCGTCTCACTGCCAGCGCATTTCGGCCGTGCGCGGACCGCAGCGAGTAGGCCCCTCACGCCGGCCTCCATTGCAACCTCTTGCAAGCAAGCCAAATCCAGTCCTTGACAATGGAAGGCCAGGCTTCTGCAATCCGCGCCCAGGGAGAAGCCGAGGCCGAAATCATCTTCAAAAAAGGTGAGGCCGAAGCCAAAGCCATGAACGTAAAAGCCGCCGCCTATCAGGAGTACAACCAGGCCGCGGTAGTAGACAAACTAATCAGCAGCCTGCCGGAAATCGTGAAAGCTCTAGCCGCTCTGTTAGCCAACGTAGACAAGATCACCATCGTCTCGACCGGCAACGGCGACACTGCCGGCCTAAACAAAATCACCGGCGACATCACGCAAATGGCGGCGCAAGTTCCAGCGCTATTCGAATCGCTAAGCGGCATGCCGCTGGCAGAGCTATTAGGCGAAGTCGGCAAGATAGGAGACAAGGGAGCAAGTCATCCTCGACATGCACAACCAGCTCTTGCAGGTAAAAACGCAGGTCGCCATCGCCATCGCCGACGAGCATCTTCTCGAAAAAGGGAAACTCGAAAACGACGACAAAATAAGAGAATGGATGCGCAAAGCCGAGCTAGCTGTCGACAAGAAGCAAGATGACCTGGCTCGCGCCGCTCTGCTTCGAGTGGAAAGCTATCGCGACTTGAGCGCGAACTTCGCGCAACAACTCGAGGACCAGAAAGCCCAGGTCGAAAACCTGAAATCGGCCCTGCGCAATCTCGATCAAAAGTTAACCGAGGCCAACGCCAAAGCCGACCTGCGGATCGCGCAGCACCGCCGCGCCCGCGCCG
>JAYUJG010000193.1:0-19803 GCA_043765355.1 Acidobacteriaceae bacterium
GAAGGGTGCGATTACAATCCCAGGCCAACTCGTCTAAGCGGGAATGTCTGAGCTTCGTCCGGGTCGGGCACAGGGCGCGAAGAAACCCATTCCGCGATCGGGCGGCGATCTGGTCAGAGATTCCTTGAAGACTTCGATACATAAGCCGCTCCCGCAGCTTGGTGTCTTGCTTGATCCTTCACATGGTTGAGGTCGTCTTGCGGGTACCTTCGTAACTCTCGTTTGGGCCGTGGATGGCGGTATTCTAATTTCGATTCTCCCCCGTTATTGCCACCTTCATATCCAGGGTGTAGTGCGGCTTGTCACCGCGAGGACGATCGTAAATGGCGACGATGTTTGGCCGATTTGAAATTCAGAGTGAGCTTTCCAAGTCCGATACCGCCTCGATTTATAAGGCGATGGACACGGAAACCAACCAGGTCGTAGCGCTTAAGACGCAGAGTCTGGAGTCGCTTGGCGACCGTGCGGACGCGTTTGTGGAGATGCTGATCGCCGAGGGCGAGACCACGCGCGATCTGGTCGGCCAGAATATTGTGCTGCTTTACGGAGCGGGTGAAATCGACGGACAGTTTTGCGCGGCGATGGAGTACATCCAGGGCAACAGCATCGCGACCATGCTGGCGCGCAAAGAAGGCTTTTCGATTTGGGATCTGCTCGATATTACGCGGCAGGTTTGCTCCGGTCTGGAACACGCAGCATCGAAAGGCGTGGCGCACCATTCGCTCGAGCCCGCCAAGATTCTGGTGCAGTGGGATGGCATGGTCAAGATTCTTGGCTATGGCATTTCCTACATGAGCCTGATCGAAGCGGAGTGCGGCAAGGGATTGGGGCGGCTGATGCCCTACTGCTCGCCGGAACAGATTCGCGGAGAGGCCATCGATCCCCGTTCGAACGTGTTTACCCTGGGCACGATCCTGTACGAGATGGTGGTGGGGCGGCAGGCATTCGATGCCGCGGACCCGGTGACGCTGCTCAATCGGATTGAGAACGAGATGCCGGCGATCCCGTTGTCGGTGAACCCGAAAATTCATCCGGCGGTGAGCGCGCTGATTATGAAGGCGCTGGCGAAAGATCCGGCGGAGCGCTATCAGAGTGCGCGCGAGCTGGTGGAAGATCTCGAGAAATGCAAAGAGAGCGCCAGCGGCAAGAAGGGTACGCCGGAGGCCCGGAAGACGGTTGTGGCTCCAAAAGTCGCGGTGGATTCCGCGGCGCGCGCGGCGGCGGCCAGCAAGTTTGTGTCGGCGGGAGCTGCTAAGCCAACGCCGGTGGCTGCGGTGCCGGCTCGGGCGGCTGTGCCTAAGCCTCAGCCGATGACTAAAGAAGTTCCGATTCAGAGTGCGGCGAACGGCGTCACCACAGAGGACCTGCGGGGACGTGGGCTCACGGATGGACCAGAGCAGAGAACCTCGAAGCAGGTGGTTTCTGAATTTGAGGTGCCGAAATTTGACGCGCCCGAAAGCGCAGCGTCAACATGGTCGTCGAGCGCGCCAGCGAGCGAAAACAGAGCCGCTGCCGCCGCGGCGGGTGCGGGGAGTGGCGGGAATGCGAGCCGCTTCTCCGATGTTGGCTCTGGTTCTGGCTCAAATGACGGCTTCGACGCAGGCTTCGGTACGAGCTTCGATTCGAAATCCGATTCGGGCATGGATTCCAGCCCTGAACCACATTTCGATTCGGGGTCGGGTGGGGAGCTGATCAACGACTTTGAGGTGAGTGCCCATTCTTCCGCCCCCGCGCCTTCGTCTTCGGCCGCAGTCGAGCAAGAACAGGAAGCACAACACGATTTGCCCCAGACGTTGCCGCGCACTTCGCCGCGCACTTCTGTCACACCGATGCGGTCGAATCCAATCAAATCCGATCCGATGATGGCGGAGCCGGCGGCGGGGTCGGCGGGCACCAGTTTCTCCGACATGGCCGAGATGCCTCCGCTCAAGGAACCGGTTTACACGCCGCCGGTTCTGGAGCCGGTGGAGCAAACGCGTCCCACGGTGCAGGTCTACCCGCGAAACAATGCTCATGTTGAAGACAAACCAAGGATTCAGCCCCGCGAAGTGGCGGAGAAGGCCATCAAGGAAATTTCGACCATTCCGCCGCGTCTGATGCTGTTTTCGATCCTGGGCGCGGTGGGACTGATTCTGATCGTGGTCATGTGGCTGTTCTTTCATGTCCGGTCGGAGGACGATGGATCGACAGCGGCACCGCATCCGACCAAGAGCGCGAAGTTGGCGCAATCGGACAGTGAGATGTCGTCGTCGGCACCAAGCCCGAAGCCAGCTCCGCCGGTGGCGCAGGTCCTGGACGCTCAACCCAGCCTGACCGTGCGCCAGGTTGAAAAACGGTCGAACAGCCGGCGCGCTGCGCCAGCTCCGGCGCCGGTCGTGGTTCCCGGCCAGGCGCTGATCGACTCCAATCCCCAGGGCGCGCAGTTTCAGGTGGATGGAAAGAGCGACCCCTCATGGGTGACGCCGTTTACGCTGGCCACCCTGCTTCCGGGCAAGCACATCGTCGCGGTCAGCAAGGCCGGTTACTCGGCGGAGGTGCGGTCGGTCGATGTCACCTCCGGCGCCAAGGCCTCTCTGACCCTGCATCTTACGGCGATCAATGCGCTGATGGTGGTGAGTAGCACGCCAGCGGGCGCTGAAGTTGTACTGGATGGCAAGCCTACAGGACGAATCACCCCGGTGCAGTTCGCGGTGGAAAAAGGGAGCCACACGGTTCTTTTGCGCAAGCAGGGATTCCTCGACGAGACGGTCACTGCCGATCTGGGTCCCGCGCAGAATTTTCAGTACTCGCCAGCACTCCGCGCGCTGGGCAATGTTGAAGACATCAAGACTGTGGGCAAGCTAAACAAGCTGTTTGGGCGTGGCGGAGACAGCGTGGCCGGCATGGGTTCCATCAGTATTCATAGCCAGCCAAAGGGAGCGCAGATTGCAATCAATCAGCGCCTCCTGGATAAGTTGTCGCCCGTGGAAGTGATGCTGGGGCCGGGAAACTACGTGGTCGACATCACGCTCACCGGCTTCAAGCCAGTCCGCAAAGTGGTCAGCGTCGACAAGGGCAACAAGGTCGCGATCGACGAAATTTTGGTGCGGGAATAGACCCTTCCTGATCCCAGCGAACAAGACATAACCCCGGCATCCCTTCGACTGCGCTCAGGGCAGGCTCTGCCGTCTGTCCCGGGCGGTGTCCCGCCCGCGGCACCCCATTGACCAACACACGGCGGGCAGTACGCCTCCCGCACCGCCGCCTGGACTGCGGCGTTCGTTTGCGCGCCTGCGCTTCCCGGTCGTTCGTCACTTAGAGACGTGATGCGGATCACATCCCGAGGTTGCGATCGGGTCCATGATGGACTCATCGTAAGGGGGTGAGTCTGTTGTCGCAGCCGGTGCCGGGCAAACTGAGTTCCGATCTGTTAGAGGCTTTCCATGGAATCAAAACGGTGCGGCTATTTTCCAGAGGCGAGGCACTGTTTCAGCAGGGCTCCACGGCGACAGGCGTTTATATGGTGGACAGTGGCGAGGTTCGCGTTCTGCTGCCGACGGGGCCGGGCCAGAGGCAGCTCCTGCAGGTGGCGGGTCCAGGAACGCCACTCGGGCTGAGCGAGTGCATGATTGGGGGGAATTACCGCACTACCGCCGAGGCAGGCGACTACACGACGGTGTCGTTTGTTCGGCGCGATGAGTTCTTAGGCTTTTTGCGCGAGCACTGCGATTTCTCGGTGGAAGTGGCGCGGTTGTTGAGCGAGGATTTGCACGGAATCTATCATAAATTCCGCAGCATCAGCGCTCATCCGGGGCGTCCGCGGCATCGGCCTCTGGATGAGCTGCTAAATTAGCAGATGTGGAGGCGTCAGGTCTCAGATCGCAGCTAAACTGCTAACGTCGGATACCCAACTCACGGATGCCTTCCTAATTTGCCTTAAAGTTGACCGTGATCTGGGTTTGGATTTCCACCGGGTCGCCATCCAGGTAGTAGGGCTTGTATCTCCACTGCCGGACTGCTTCCAGTGCGGCGCGGGCGAGGATAGGATCTCCGCTGAGCAATTTCACGTTGGTGACGGCACCCTCTTTGTTGATCGTCGCTTCGATCAGCACTGCACCCTGGGTATGAACGGCGAGCGCAGACGCGGGATACTTCGGTGTCACCCGCTTGATCACCAGTCCCTGTGAAACTCCCTGGGAGATTTTGAGGGTGGCCAGAGTGGGGCGGGCGATATTCGACTCCGCGGGCATCAGGCCGCTCAAGCTGTCATTAGCGGAGGCACCAGCTAGAGCGCTGGGAAGTGCCGGGGCAGAGTCGTCAGCTTGACCCTGGACCTGCTTTCTGGATGCCACACCGCTTGCCTTCACTTGCATTGGAGTTGAGGCTGGTTTTTGGGTTGCCGGCTCAGATCTCGCGTCGATCCGAAGCACAGGAGGACTGCCAGCGCTGCCCGACGGCTTGGCGGCAGCCGGCGTTAGTGTCGCTTTGGAACCAGAGGCTGGAGACGTGGACGTCGCCAGGCTGGCAACGCCCGATGAGGGCGAAGGAACCGCAGCGGGGGCTGATGTCAGGGGAGCGGATGGCACGGAACTCTGCTGGGTGTTGACGGACTGGGGAGCCGGGTTGGAAGCGGCAGTCTTGCCGAACCTGGAAAAGCCCATGTAGCCGATGATGGCGAAAGCGGCCACGGCGGCGACGGCGATGAATATCTTCTTTTTGCTTCCGGATCCGCCGGAGTCTTCCTCGTTCAAAGTGCCGAACGAGGGGGCGCTGGAAGTGTTTACCGAACCGAATGTGGGGCCGGAATGCGAAGGACTGGCCGGTACCATTTCAACAATCTTATTTTCTTTTTCTTTTTCTTTTGCGAGCGGTGCCGCGACTTCACGGGCTGGAGCTGCAGCAGCGGCTGATCCCGGGGCGGACGCGAGCGGGGAGGCGGTGCTGTGTGTCGGCGTGAGCACCGCGAAGAGATCGGCTGCGGTATCGCCTTTGGCGGTGGCGCCAGTCGGGTCGCTGTTCTTGAGTAGCTGGGCTTGCTGCCCGCCTTGTGCCGCGGGTGCGGGTACGAGCACCGGCTTGTCTTCAATTTTTGCGGATGCGGCCATGGCTGGTAGCTCAGCCGGTGGCGCGGTTTGTAGCGGCTCATCAAGTTCAAGAACGTCGTCGGTAAGTTCCGATGGCCGCACTGGCGGGACGCTCGCCGGCACCTGCCGGTTCACCTGCTGGAATGAACTGCCGCTGGTAGCTGCGGGTGTTTTCGCCGGCGCTGCGACGGGTGCTGAGCCAGGCGCGGTGACGCCCGCGGCATCTGAATTTTTCCGCAGAAGTCCGCGAGCTACCCGCAACGTTCCCTTGGCCTGCTCAACGTTGATCGGCTTGGTCAGCACCAGATTGGCGCCGATGCGATAGGCTTTGGCCACTCCGGCCTGCCCTTCGACCACCGCGATCGCGAGTGAGTTCTGATTGGAGCTGGAATTTCTGGCGCTCTTAAAGAGCAGGGAAGCGTTCTGTTCGTTGTCGCAGTCGACAACGATCGCGTCGAAACGCTGGGCCATCAACTTCTTGACCGCGGCAAACGGTTCCTGAACCGCCTCCAGGGTGAAGTCGAGTTCGGTGAACACCTGATTGACGACGCGCGCCAGTTTTTCGTCGGGACAGAAGAGTAAAGCTTGGTAACCCATAATGAGGCCATCCTAGGTAATGTAGTGGGTACCAGCAAGTTACGGGGGTAATTGCGGGAGAGCGGTCGATGGTCGTTAGTCGATGGTCGCTAGTCGTCCGCTGTTGGTTGTCCGCTGTTCGAGCCGGCATTGCTTGTCGAGTTTGCGATGCTTACCAACGACTATCGACCAGCGACTGCTCCGTCACGGGCGCTGAAAGTCGACGATCACGACGGTCTGAAAGGGCTGAGGCCTGCCATCGCGGATGTAGGGCCGGTAGCGCCATTGCTTGACAGCCCTGATCGCGGCGCGGGCCAGGGCAGCGTCGCCCTCGACCAGTCTCACGCCCGAGACCTTGCCGTTTTCATCGACGACTTCCTTGAGGACGATGGTTGCTTGCGCTCCACCGGGCGCAGCATCGGCCGGATATTTGGCCGGCACGCTGTGGGCCAGACGTTTCTCAGCGCCTTTCGACGAGAGAATAATGGCAGCATTCTCGCCGGGAAGAGGGGCGTCGGAGGCTGGTGAGGCCACGGCCGCCGCGTCTTTGTTGGAATCGGTACCTTTAGCGCCGGTCGGCTTGCTGGCCTCGGGTTTTTCGACAGCTGACGCAAGCGGGGTTGCCGCTACTGCGGTTTGTGGAGCAACTGGCGAGCCTGGGGCTGGCTGGGCGGAAGCGTTCGCCGGGGCGGCTGCTGAATCGGTGGTTGCGACGGCTGTGCGATTGGGAGCGGAATCCGCTGGCGTCAATGGTGTTGGATTTGGAGTGGTTGCCGCTGCCGACCCAGCCGCCGAAGTTGCAATCGGAGACGCAGGCAACGGCGGATGCGGCACCAGCTGTCCGCTGGAAGATGGGTGGGCGATTCCCGCGACCGCCAGTGCACGATTGATCTGGGGCTGTGCGATGGCGCGGAATCCTGGCTGATACATCCAGGCAGCGTAGAAGCCCGAGCCTGCCAGCGCGAGCACCAGCAACGCGACCAGCGCGCCGCGCGGCTCTTGTCGGCCTCGTTGGTACGACGAAAAAACCTGGAGGTCGGAATCCGCAGCGGACGAATGCAGTGCGGGTTTGCCCACAGAGCTCTTTGGCTGCGCTTCCGCGGGTTGCGATGCTTCGAGTTCCGCCATCTCCAGTTCCGCCAGCACCGGATCATCGGAGGGGACGAGAGGCCGAACGTATGTCTGGTCGGCGGAACCGACTTTCGCTGAGAGCGATTCCGAAAACGAAGATGCCATGGGGCGCGCTGGCGATTTCACTCTCGACATCGCCGGTGGGGCAGCCAGTTCGTCGATGGCGGACTGAGCCGATGCACCGGCGCTCGCATCCGCATTCGGCGTGCTGGAAGAAACGAAACTCGAAGCGTCATCGCCATAACTGGTTAGCTGCGGCGAAGCCGATGCGGCGGCGGCATGCGCGCGTTCGGTTGTGAGGCCTTCGTTCGCCGGCACGTCTTTTCGCACGCGGCTCACGGCGGTGCGGATGGTGGTCCGGGCCTGGTCTTTCGCCACCGGCTTGGTCAGAATCAGCTCCGCGCCCAGGCGAAACGCAGTGGGCAGACCGGCGCGGCCGTCGACGATCGCGATCGGGACAGGATTGTTTCCGTTCTTTCCGCGACGGCAAACGTCAAAGATCAGCTTCGCAGCCGGAAGATTTTCGCAGTCGACCAGAACCAGGTCGAAGCTCTGCGAATTCAGTTTTTGAGCAGCGGAGAGTCCATCCAGGGGACGCTCGCAAGTTACCGACATCTCTTCCAAGACGCCGGTAATTGCGCTGACCGCCTGGTCATCCGGCGACAACAGCAAAGCATGGGGCATAGCTCTCCCATGCTAGAAACCTGCTTCCAAAGCTGCAAGTTACGGGAGTAAGCGGGGCCGCTCCCCATAGTTTCAAGATATTGCTAGGGTTGCCCCGGTTTGTTACTCACGGCCGAGTCCGGGCTGGGATAGACGATCGAACCGCGGAACATCGATTGATCGGCGGGCGCAAAATCGGGGAACGGCAGGATGTTTTGGTTTCTCCACTGCTGGACCTGCTGCTCGGCGGCGGCACCTTTCTCCCGATCAAGGCCCTGGCCGCGCGAAAGATACAAAGTTTGCGATGGAAACGCGAAATCAGTGCCAGATTTTTGCACAATCTCCATGATTCTTAGCAACAGGTCTTCGCGGATCGCCGTGAATTCCGCCATCTCACGTGCGAGCACGTAGCTGAAAACCTCAAGATTTAAGGCGCTGGGGTCGATGCTGGCGAAACGAATGCGGGCGGAGTCGCTGTCGACTTTCGGGTGCTCGAATAACATGCGGCGAATCTCGGCCAGCACATAGCGCAATTGGTCGGCGGTGGTTTCGCAACGGATTCCAAGTGTGGGGTTGAACAGAATCTTATCGCGGCGGGTGAGGTTCTCGATGTTCATGGTGGCGAGAGCGCCGTTGGGAATGGAAAGCTCGGTACGTTCCACCGTGCGGATTCTGGTGGAGCGGAGGCTGATGTCTTCCACGATGCCGACGCGGTCGCCGAAACGGCAAGTATCGCCGACGCGGATGACTTCGTCGGCGAGAACCGAAATTCCACCGAAAAGATTTTCGAGCGTCTTCTGCGCTGCGAAGGCGATCGCAATGCCGCCGATGCCGAGGCCCGCGAGCACGGTGGTCAGGTTGAATCCCATGACGCCAAGCGCTGCCAGCGCGGCGACGATCAGCACCAGAGCTTTTAGCAGGCGCTCTCCGAGAACCATCAATGTTCCGGTGCCGGTGCGTCCCGCGATGACGGCATGGGTACGCAGACGACGCATGGTGAGGCTCGTGACTCGCAGCAGAAACCAGAAGAAGCCGATACAGATGAGGACGCCGATGATCCGGTAGTAATAAAGACGAGGCAGCAGCGGAAGCCCGAGATAGGCCGCGACTACGCGGTGAGCCAAGGCGCTGAACGTGAGCAGCAACGAGTTCGACAGTTGACGATACGAGTGCAGGTTGGGGCGTTTCTTGAATTTGAGCCAGAGTACGCGCGGAATCGCCAAAAACAAAACCACAGCCCATCCGATCGCGAGCGCCACCGGAGTTGCCGCGAGAAGCGCCAGCCATTGCCACGCTGGCATTCCCAGAAAAACATTGCGAACAAGACTTTGCGGAAGTTTGCTTTCAACCTGGTGAGCATCGAGGTTGTCATAAAGCTCGGGGACCTTACTGAGCGTGTCGGCGGAGAAGACCCAGACCTTGCCGTAATCGGGATCTGAGATGCGGACGAGGACGACGGGGACATCTGGGTCGGCGTTGGAAAAAACGCCAATGGTCTGCTGATCGGGAGTGCCGGATTCAGGATTGCCTTCGGGACTTATGCTTAGCCGGTGCAGGCTGCCGACGTAGGCGCGGTCCATCAATACCTTGAGTTGATCGGCGATTTCCGGTCCCTGCGACAGACGGTGGGCAGCGCCCATTTGTAAGTAGTCGGCGGCGGCCTTGGAATTTCCTGCCTGTTCCACTTGCAGGAATCCGAGTACGGCGCCGGACGGCGTGCTGCGCCCGAGAGGATCGGTGGATACGGAAGTTGAAGTGGATTGCTGCGGCTTCGCGGCGGCGTTCAGAATGCTCGAAACGGATTGCGCCGACGCGCCGCGGAGGGCGAGACTAACGATCAGACCTACTAGCACCAAATTCTTCATCGTTGTATCAACAAGTGGAACGTCCCGTTCCTCGGACAAGTAGCGCTGGCATCTTGCCGGCTGTCCCGAGGGCGTCTCGCCCTCAGCTCGGCGGCGCTGCAACTACCTCTTGGGACGATAAATATCGGTGGCCTGTCCGTAGAAAACTTCCGCCGACTCCATCATCGTCTCCGAAAGCGTCGGATGCGGATGAATCGTCATGCCAACATCGGCTGCCAGCGCGCACATTTCGATGGCCAGCACGCCTTCGGCAATCAGTTCGCCTGCGCCCGCACCGACAATTCCGACACCGAGCACGCGTTCCGTTTTCGGATCGATGAGCAACTTCGTGAGGCCTTCGGGACGGTCGAGCGTGATGGCGCGTCCCGACGCAGCCCACGGAAACTTGGCGACGGTGATCTCGCGTCCTTGTTCCTTGGCTTGCGTTTCGGTTAGTCCCGCCCATGCGATTTCGGGGTCGGTGAACACGACCGCCGGTATTGCGTTCGGCTCGAAAGCGACTTTGTGTCCAGCGATGGCTTCGACGGCGCAGCGCCCTTCATGCATCGCTTTGTGCGCGAGCATGGGTTCGCCGGCGACGTCGCCGATGGCGTAAATCGTCGGTTCAGCAGTCTGGCGCTGGGCGTTGATTTCGATGAATCCTTTGGCGTTAACTTTTACTCTTGTCTTATCAAGGCCGGGAATCTCGGAATTGGGGCGGCGTCCGACCGACATCAGCACGCGATCGAAGACTTGCTCTTTTTCTTTTACGTTCGCACCTTCGAGCGTTACGCGAATGCCGTTCTTTTCTTCCTTGAGCGATTTTACGGTCGTGTTCAACAGGATCGACGTGAAAAGTTTCTCCAGGCGCTTGTGCAGCGGCAGCACCAGGTCGCGATCGGCGCCGGGCAAAAGGCCCGACATCATTTCTACGCAAGTCACCGACGTGCCGAGCGTGGCGTAGACCGAGCCGAGTTCGAGTCCGATGTAGCCGCCGCCGATCACAAGCAGCGTTTTCGGGACGTCAGGCAGGTCGAGGGCGCTGGTGGAATCCATGAGACGCGGGCTGTCGAGCTTCAGACTTGGGACGACGGTAGGGCGCGACCCAGTGGCGATGATGATGCGGTCGAAAGTAAGATTTTCTTCGCCGCCGGCGGCCTTCGTTACTTTCACCGTCGTGGAATTTACAAATCCCGCTTTGCCCTGCACGAATTGCACTGAGCGCTGCTTCGACAACTGCCCCAAGCCGCCGGTGAGCTTCTTGACGATGCCCTCTTTCCATCCGCGAAGCTTGTTCAAGTCAATTTTGGGTTCGCCGAATTCGATGCCCCAGCTCTTGGCCTGCTCGGCTTCTTCGAGCAACTTCGCCACATGCAGCAGGGCCTTGGACGGGATGCAGCCGCGATACAGGCAGACGCCGCCGGGGTTTGCTTCCGGGTCGATCAGCGTAACTTTCATGCCCAGGTCGGCCGCCAGAAATGCAGCGGCGTATCCGCCCGGACCACCTCCGATTACCGCTACACGAAGATTCGAAGCATTCGACATTTCGTTATTTGTCCTCAATTCCTCTAACGTCATAGTCGTGTGGTGGCGGGGCTCTGCCCCGCTAACGGGGCGAAGCCCCGTCACCGCACAATCTGCCAGGTTTGAATTTCTCCATTCATCTCAAAATCTTGCAGATCAAGAATTTCTCGGCGATCTCTGCGTCTCGGCGGTGAAAAGTCTTTATCCCTGAACCGACAACAAGAACGGCTGCTCAAACGCCTCCGCAATCCAGCGCAGAAACCGCGCCGCGTCCGCTCCATCGATCAACCGGTGATCGTACGAGAGTGACAGCGGGAGAATCAAGCGCGGCTCGAATTTATTGTTCACCCACTCCGGCTCCATCCGCGAACGCGAGAGACCGAGAATCGCGACTTCGGGATGATTCACGATCGGAGAGAACCCCGTGCCGCCGATTCCGCCGAGATTCGTGATGGTGAATGTGCCGCCCTGCATCTCGTCGGGAGTGAGCTTCTTATCGCGCGCTTTTGTCGAGAGCTGCGTCATCTCGGTTGCGAGTTCAACGATGTTTTTCTTATCCACGTCGCGAATGACCGGAACGAGCAGTCCGCGATCGGTATCGACTGCAACGCCAATGTTGATGTACTGCTTGTAAATGATTTCTTCTTTCCCCATATCAATGGATGCATTGAACTGCGGAAAGACTTTTAATGCCGACGCGCAGACTTTCAGTGCAATCGCGGTCACTGTCATCTTGCCGCCGGCCTCCGCAGCCCGCGGAGCGAACTTGGCGCGCAATTGTTCGAGTTCGGTAATGTCGGCGCGATCCTGCTGCGTGACGTGGGGGATCGTGTTCCAGGCCTGACGAAGATGTTCGGCGGTCTTCCGTCGCACTCCGCGAATCGAAACGCGTTCCGTCTTGCCCCACTTTGAGAAGTCGGGTAGTTCGGGGTCCGCGAAATTTCCGCGTGGTGCTTGTGCCGCCGCCGCAGCCAGAGCGTTCTTCGCGCACAGTTTCACGTCGTCTTCACTGATGCGTCCGCCGGGGCCGCTGCCCTGCACTCCGTGAATATCGACGCCAATCTCGCGTGCCAGTCGACGAACGTGCGGGGCCGCTGGCACAGGGTCGCGATGCTCCGTGCCGGCAACTTTGCCAAGTTGCACCGGCATGGTGAAAGTCTCGGTGGGCGTCGGCGGCTGATCGGGAGGCAGAGCCTGTTCTTCCGTCTTGCCCTCTGCCTTCATCGCTAACTGGAATGCGACGCGAGCGCCGTGTTGTCCGGACGCATGCTCTACCGGTTCGTGTTTCCGCGCAGGTTCCGCCGGGGCAATATCGCCGCCCGCGAGAGTGAAGATGACCTGTCCTACTTTGACTTTTTGTCCCTCTTTAACTTTGATCTCGCGCACCACGCCGCTAACTGTTGACGGAACTTCCACGACGGCTTTGTCTGTTTCCAGTTCCATCACCGGTTGGCCTTCGGCGACACTCGCGCCCACGGAGACCATCAATCGCACCAGATCCCCAGAGTCGATATTCTCTCCGAGCTCGGGCATTTTGAATTCAGTGGGCGCGGCGGCGGCAGGCTTCGCGCGCCGATCGGGCTGAGGCGCAGCGGGCGAGGGCCGGGCCGGGGCTTCGGCCGTTGGGACCGCATTCGCGGCGGTGCGCGGAGATGCGGCCGAATCTTCCTTTTTCGCGGCAGGCGCGGCGCCTCTTCCATTCTCGACGGTGAAGATCACCTGCCCTACCTTCAACTTGTCGCCTTCTTTTACTCGGATTTCTCCGATGGTGCCGGTGACCGACGAGGGCACTTCCACGACCGCCTTGTCGGTCTCAAGCTCCATCACCGGCTGGCCTTCGGCGATGCTGGCGCCGGGCTTGATCATCAAGCGAACCAAATCTCCGCTCTCGATATTTTCGCCCAGTTCGGGCAGCTTGAATTCCGTTGCCATTCTTTCTCTTTCCCTCGAACTCTTCGCGTGTGTAGAGACGGGGCTTGCCCCGTCTCTTTCGCCATCTTCCGTGTCGCTGCCGGAACCCCGGCAAGCCGCGTCGCTACGAAATACTTAGCTGATTGCCGGGTTGCGCTTTTCCGGATCGATGCCGAGATCCCGGATCGCTTTCTCCAGCATTTTCGCACTAACGCCTTCGCCGCTTTTTTTCTCGCCGGACTCTTCGCCAGCCAGGGCATGTAGCGTGGCCAGCACAATGTGTTTTGCGTCTACTTCGAAAAAATCTCGCAGCGACGCGCGATTTTCGCTGCGTCCGAAGCCGTCGGTCCCGAGCGACACAAGTTTGCCCGGAACCCACTGCGCGATGCTCTCCGGCAACACCTTCATGTAGTCGGATGCCGCGACGAAGGGGCCGGATGCGCCTTTGAGCGTTTGCGTCACATACGGCACCTTGGCTTTTTGCGTGGGATGCAACATGTTCCAGCGAGCGCAATCGTTGGCGTCGCGATAGAGTTCTTTGTAACTCGTAACGCTCCACACATCGACGGCGACGCCATAGTCTTTCTCGAGAATCGCCTGCGCTTTGAGCACTTCGAACATGATGGCGCCGCTGCCCAGCAGGTTCGCGCGTAGCTTGGCGTTTTTCTTTTCAGAAGCGCGATAACGGTATAAGCCTTTGAGAATGCCCTCGCGAATGCCAGCTTGTTTCGGCATCTCGGGCATGGGCAGCGGCTCGTTGCCGACGGTCAAGTAATAGAAGATGGATTCGCCGTCGGTATACATGCGCTTGATTCCGTCCTGAATAATGATCGCGATCTCATAGGCGAATGCAGGATCGTACGCCATCAGGTTCGGCACCGGCAGCGCGAGGACGTGGCTATGTCCATCCTGATGCTGCAGGCCTTCGCCGGCCAGCGTCGTTCTTCCTGCGGTGCCTCCGAGCAGGAAACCGCGGCAGCGCATATCCGCGGCGAGCCAGATCAGGTCGCCGATGCGTTGCAGTCCGAACATCGAATAATAAATAAAGAAGGGAATCGTGTTGATGCCGTGATTGGCATACGCCGTGCCGGCGGCGATGAACGAGCACATCGATCCCGCCTCGGTGATGCCTTCTTCGAGAATCTGTCCGTTCTTCGCCTCTTTGTAGTAAAGGAGAGTAGCCATATCGACCGGCTCATAGAGCTGACCGACGCTGGAATAGATGCCGACCTGGCGGAACAGCGCCTCCATACCGAACGTGCGCGCCTCGTCGGGGACGACGGGCACGATGAACTTGCCAACATCAGGATCGCGCAGGAGTTTCGAGAGCATGCGGACGAAGACCATCGTCGTCGAGGCTTCGCGACCTTCCGTGCCTTTGTAGAATTCTTCAAAGAGCGCTTCCGGAATCGGCTTCAGCGGAGTAGCGCGCACTTTGCGCACCGGCATGTAGCCGCCGAGTTGTTTGCGACGCTCCTGCATGTACTTGATTTCCGGGCTGTCGTCAGCGGGACGATAAAACGGTGCTTTGCTCAGTTCGGCGTCTGGAATTGGAATGCCGAAGCGCGAGCGAAAAACTTCCAGCTCGTCTTCATTCAGCTTTTTCTGCTGGTGCGTGATGTTCTTGCCTTCGCCCGCTTCGCCCAATCCGTAACCTTTAATTGTCTTGGCAAGGATGATCGAAGGAGCGCCCTTGTGATCGACCGCCGCTCGGTACGCGGCGTGAACTTTGATCGGATCGTGGCCGCCCAGGCGCATGCGGGCCAGTTGTTCGTCCGAAAGATGCTCCACCATCTTCAGCAGCCGGGGATCGGTGCCGAAAAAGTTTTGCCGGAAATACGCTCCGCTCTCGACAAAATATTTTTGATATTGTCCGTCGGTGATCTCACCCATGCGCCTGATCAGGATGCCGTCGCGATCGTTCTGAATGAGATCGTCCCAATCGCCGCCCCAGATGACCTTAATGACGTTCCATCCAGCGCCGCGGAAAATCGCTTCCAGCTCCTGGATAATTTTCCCGTTGCCGCGTACCGGCCCGTCAAGGCGCTGCAGGTTGCAGTTGACGACGAAAATCAAATTGTCGAGGCGCTCGCGCGAGGCCAGCGTGATCGAGCCGAGCGATTCGGGCTCATCCATTTCGCCATCGCCGAGAAACGCCCAGACTTTGCCGCCGGTCGACGTTTTCAGCTCGCGATTCTCCAGATACTTGATGAAGCGAGCGTGATAAATCGCCTGAATCGGACCGAGCCCCATCGATACAGTCGGAAATTCCCAGAAGTCGGGCATCAGCCAGGGATGCGGATACGATGAAAGTCCGCCGCCCGGTTTCATTTCACGGCGGAAGTTTTCCAGTTTCTCTTTGGAAAGACGGCCTTCGAGATAAGCGCGCGCGTAAATCCCGGGAGCGGCGTGTCCCTGGAAATAGACGACATCGCGATCGCCGGAATCCGTGGCCGCACGGAAAAAGTGATTGAACGCCACTTCGTAGAGTGTGGCGGCGGAGGCAAACGTGGAGATGTGGCCACCGATGCCTTCCTGAATCTTGTTGGCGCGGACGACCATGGCCATCGCGTTCCAGCGGACGAGACTCTTGATGCGACGCTCCATTTCCTGGCTGCCAGGAAACGGCGGCTGCGATTTCGAATAAATCGTATTCTGATAAGGAGTAGTCGCCGTAAATGGCAGATTCAATCCAGCGGAGCGCCGTGCGTGTAGCGCTAATTGTTGCAGCAGCCGCCCAGCCCGCTCCGGGCCACCTTGCGACAGCACATAGTCAAGCGAGTCTAACCACTCGCGCGTTTCCAGAACTTCGATTCCGTTCGTCTGCTGTGTCTCTGCCACTAGGACCTCACGAATTAAGAGTGCAACTAATCATCATAAGCAATTAAGAAGAATTTTGCTGGGGCGGGCGAGATCGTTCGTGTGGTAGCGGGGCTTCGCCCCGTTCAAGCCGAGTGTGTGTTACGAGGCGTCGAATTTATGCGCAGCTGATTCCGCAGAAATTATGAGCAAGCCGTCCGGTGACTGGAACCAGAATCAAGTACAGCGCGATGGCTGATGGAATGCAGCAAATCGGCGTGCGTGTACCCCAGCCGGGTCCTTGATTTCCCTGACACCTGAGACCCGAGACCTGTTTCCCTATTCCAGCGTAACCGCCTTCACCAGATTCCTCGGCCGATCCACATCCAGCCCGCGCTTGGCCGCAACGTAGTAAGCAAACAACTGCAGCGGAACAATCTCAAGAATCGGCGACAGCAATTCCGGCGCATCAGGAATAAAGATGGTGTGATTCGCAATCTTCGGAATGACGCTGTCGCCTTCCGTTGCCAGCGCTATGATCGTCGCGCCTTGTTTCTTGAAGCCTTCCATGTTGCTGACATTTTTTTCGTAGCGCACGATAGATCCTTGATCGTTGCGGTCGCATGTAGCAATCATCACCAGAGGCAAACGAAAATCGATGAGCGCGTTCGGCCCGTGCTTGGCTTCTCCGGTGGGATAACCCTCGGCGTGAATGTAGGAAACCTCCTTCAGCTTTAAAGCGCCATCCATCGCGATCGGATAGTGAATCGCGCGGCCAAGAAACATGAAATCGTCCACCCGGTAATAAAGTTCGGCAAGTTTTTCGACCTGATCGGACGCATCCAAAATCGTCCGCATCTTTTCCGGTAGCGCAAGCAGTTCTCCGATGTAATGCTGCGCCCGTTCCTTCCAAACTTTTTCTTTGATCTCTCCCAGATAAAGCGCGAAGAGAAACAGACACGCCATCTGCGCGGTGAAGGCCTTGGTCGAAGCGATGCTGATCTCAGGGCCCGCAGCGGTATAGATGAAACCATCGGCCTCGCGTGCAATCGTCGAACCTTCGACGTTTGAAATCGCGATGGTGCGCGAGCCCTTGTCCCGGGCTTCACGCTGCGATGCGGTGGTGTCGGCCGTTTCTCCCGACTGCGTAATAAAGATGCTGAGTTCGCCGCGTCCGATCATCGGGTTGCGGTATTCGAATTCGCTCGCGTAATCCACATCGACCGGGATAGCGGCCAACTCCTGCATCATGTATTGACCGGTCATCCCGGCGTGACGACTGGTGCCGGAAGCGACGATGTTGATCCGGCGCAAGGCTCGAAGCTCTTCGCGCGAAATGCGAATTTCATCCAGGCGAACCAGTCCATCGGCCAGCGAGACGCGCGGGCCGATCATGCGCCGCAAGGAATCAGGTTGCTCAAAAATCTCGCGGATTAGATGATGCGGAAATTTACGCGTCTCTGCCATTGCGCTTTGTCCTTTTTGGTAGTTGCCTCGTTTCGGTGTTAGTTCTCAGTTCCCGATTCTCAGTTCTCAGAGAAACCCGATGGCGGAAAACGTTTTAAGGTCGTCATATGTTTTTTTACTATCAACTGAGAACTGAGAACTGAGACCTGAGACCTGAAAACCGAGAACTACCCCACGCATTCCATGCCGCCAATGAAAGTTTGCAGCACTTCGCCTTGCGCGTTCAGGACCGCGAAGTCGGCATCGGCCCCGGCGGCGAGAACGCCCTTCCCGGCAATCTGAGCGACCCGCGCCGGATTGCTGCTGGCGGCGGCAACCGCTTGCCCGAGGTCCCATTCCGCAAAGCGCGCCAGATTGCGGACAGCAACATCCATGGTCAAAATGCTTCCCGCCAGTTTGCCGTCGGCCATGCACTTGCCATCGCGAACTTCGACCGCAAGCGAGCCGAGGTGATAGTGGCCATCGGGCATTCCGGTTGCCGACGTAGCGTCCGTGATGAGCACAGTCTGGCGCGGGCCCTTCGCGTTGGCAACGAGCTTCACGATGGCCGGATCGAGATGCACGCCGTCGGCGATGATGTCCGCGCTCACGCGACGATCCGTTAGCACTGCGCCCAAAATGCCCGGGCTGCGATGATCGAGTGGACGCATGGCATTGAAGGTGTGCGTAGCGTGAAGCGCTCCCGCCTCGATTCCGCGTTCGGCGGCGGCAAAGTCGGCGTCGGAGTGTCCCAGGCTCACGCAGACGCCCCGCCGCCCGGCTTCGGCAATCACTTCGAGAACGTTTTCCAATTCCGGAGCGATCGTCATCATGCGAATACGGCCGCGCGCCGCCTGCCAAAATTTCTCGAACAAGTTCACCGTCGGAGCCAGAAGATTTTCCGGCGCGTGAACACCGCGCCGCGCGTGGCTGAGAAACGGCCCTTCGAGATGGATCCCGAGCGGGACGGCGCGACCGTTGCCGTCTAGATTGGCTAGACGACCCCGTTCCCGTTTTTCGATTGCCTCCGCCAGACGCTCGAGCGCGTGCAGCGTAGCGTCCATCGCAGCGGTGACGGTAGTTGGAAAGTAGCCAGTGACGCCGTGCCGCGCAAGCTTTTGTTCAATTGCCGGCAGAGCCTCGGGGGCGTCGTCCATGACGTCGAATCCGGCGCTGCCATGGATGTGAAGATCAAGATAACCCGGCGCGATCACACCGTCGCCGAAATCGAAGGCAGAAGCTCCGGCGGGAAGCTGGCGGCTGCGCTGAGTGAAAATTTCGACGATGCGCCCCTCGTCGACAAGCATGACAGGATGCTCGACGGCGTCGGTCGGAGTCAACAGCCTTCCTGCGGTAAAAGCCAGCATAGAATCGTTTTAATAGCGGAAAAATGACGACTATGAGAATGACAACTATGAGGAGGATTGTAACAGCCCGGGCACGACCACCGGCAGTTCGTGGCAGGCTTCTCGTTCAAAAATGGATTCCGATATGGCGCTGGAAGTAGGACTGAACCGCGCCCAGGCCATACCTCCTCCGACCCCCCTCTCACACCCGAGCGCGGACAAATCGCCGGACCGCAGGATGCTATACTGTCTGAGTTCGAGCCGCCACGTCGTTCTCGCAGCGGCCGCCAAGAAGCAGTCAGTCGGGGAGTGGCTCAGCCTGGTAGAGCACCTGGTTCGGGACCAGGGGGTCGGAGGTTCAAATCCTCTCTCCCCGACCAATCTTTTCAAGTAGATAAACGGCATTTCTGGATTTTCGTCACAGCGCTGTAGGCAATTTTGAGGCTGAGAAATCCTCAGAGTTAAATAACCAGTATTTCTGCCGCAATTTCCAGGCCCGAGTCCGAAATTCCTTTTGACGATTTTGTACAACTAACGGCCGATCAGCCGACATTTCAGGCAGATCCGCAAGAATGAGCCGTTATTGGGTTCCCGGTGTGCCAGTTGTGTGTCGGATAAGCGAAGGAAACCGGACATGGCTGATCACCGTTATACGAGCTTGGCCGTAGATTGTTGGCTGCTGTGATCAGCCACCGACCAAGCGTCGCAGGTGGAATAGGGCTAATCTGTCCTCAGTGCTCATCAGTATTTAGAGGAATGATGAGTAAAGCGGAAGCATTGGGAGAGGTCGCCAATGCGTACCTCGCAGTGGAAGTCCAGGTAGCAGCCTGGAACGCAAGAGTGGACGTATCAGCGCAGGCCCGAAATGGGGAGTGTGCAGCCGCGCTACCTGTTTTCTGAAACGCTTATGAAACCGAAAACTCGAGACAACCTCATCTACCTAGCAGTGGGCTTGAGTATAGCCGCATTCGCAGTGGAATATGACTTCTACGCGGAGAGTCATGGACGAGGCATCGTCCACTTGTCGACCTTTGCCGTCCGCGCAGTGACCTCCACACTTATAGTGGGGTACTTCGTCGCGCGGGAAATAGGGAATGCGGGTGCGACGCTCGCTGAAGTGATTCTTTGCGTGGTAGTTGCGGGCGTACTGCAACTTGCAATCAGTCTTGGCTTCCGCCAATACCTTGGACAGCTTTCAAGCATGTCCTACGTGGGCTTGGCAACGCTAGAAACTTTTTTCGTCGTCAACTTGGCGACATGGGCAGCTTCGCATTTTAGAGCACGATGAGGAGTGACTCATTGGCCAATTCCTGCGGCCTCTTGATCATGGGAAGCGTATGGTTTGTTGTGCTGATGAGTGGAGTGTTGAGTTCTTTCGCGCTCGATCCATCAAGATTCTTCATAGTGACCTGCCCCCTATTTCCGTTCACGGCTGAATACGACGAATTGGTTCAGCTTTTGATTCTAATCGATCTCCCGCAGCCGTCGCCGGAGCTGTGG
>JAYUJG010000194.1:0-9000 GCA_043765355.1 Acidobacteriaceae bacterium
GCGTGGTCGGGTCTCGATAACACTCTCGTGCGCTGGGGGCATCTGGATGCGCGTCAGCCGTCGGGCTTCGCGTTTATGATTTCCCGCCAGACCACAGAGGCATTGCGGTCGCGTTTGCGCGGCGGTGAACCAGTCATCCTCAACGCCCATGTGAAAGCGGCCGTCGGTCCCGGCCACTGGATGGTTGTAACCGCCACCATTCCCGGCACTGACCCTGCGGCGGGAGAAATTGTTTACAGCTGCCATCTCGATCACGAACGTCCCGGAGCAAATGACAACGGAAGCGGGTGCGTCACCATTCTGGAATCCGCGCGCGTGTTATCGCACTTGATTGAGTCAGGTCAACTCGCGCGGCCAATGCGCACTCTACGCTTTGCCTGGGGACCGGAGGTCGAGGGCACGATGGCGTTTCTCGCCACGCATCCCGAGATCAAGCAGCGGCTTCGCGCCAACATTCACATGGATATGGTGGGCGGCGATCCGTTCAAGAACAAATCGGTGTTTCACGTCACGGGAACTCCGTGGTCGCTGCCAAGTTTTGTGACCGATGTGGGCGCGGAGTTTCTCGATACAATTCGCGCCGCTGCCAGCGGATATGCGGCAGGCGAATTACCGGCTGATGCGGGTATCGTTGAGACACGCGCCGGCGCGCAAGGCACGCGCAATGAATTGATCGCGGACGTGACGCCCTACTCCGCCGGCAGCGATCACGATGACTACGACTCCTCGACGATCGCGGTGCCGTCGCTTTACCTCCGCGATTGGCCGGATATCTACATTCACACCGACCACGACACCCTCGATCAAATCGATGCGACGAAGCTGCGCCGCGTGGCGCTGCTGGGTGCGGCTTCTGGATATTTCTATGCGAGCGTCACTGCCCGGCAACTCCCGGCGCTCTTGCCGTTTCTCACCGCGCAGGCCGAAGGTCGCCTCGCGCAATCGTTTGGGGCGGCGCAGAAGTTAGCGCTGGCGGATGATCCGCGACTCGACGCGACGGGTGTCTGGTACGAAGCGCGCAATCTGGTGAATCAAACATTGCAGCGCGAACTAGCGACGCTGCACTCATTGGTTGAGTTCACCGGCGGTTCAAGCGGCGCGGACGGCGACGGAGCGAAGGCCCTCATTGAGCAAGCAGCCAGTTTCCAAAACGTCCTCGATGCGCAGGCCAGAATGCGTGGACCGAGGAACGCGAAAGCAGCGGAGCCGTCCGCGCCGTGGGCGAATGACTCCGATGCGCGGCGCGTGCCTGTGCGGGTTGGCGATTTCGGGCCACTTACTTATCAGAACGACGACGTCCTGCTGGCGCGTCTGGGCAAAGAACGTTATAGAAAAATAAAACTCAACAGCTCCGAGGCCACGCCGTTGTTGAACGTGCGCGACCAATCGGAGCTCTATGCCTACGAAATCGTGAATTTCGTCAATGGCAAACGCAGTGTGGGAGAGATACGGGACGCGGTGTCGGCTGAGTACGGGCCTTTGCCGGTGAATCTGGTTGCCGACTATCTCGCCGCGTGCATTGAAGCCGGGATAATGCGGTGGAAGTAATCCGAGACGGCAGCGCTGCTTAGGCCAGCACCTTTTCATACTCACTATAAACACCCTTGAAATCGGTGATTTCATGGTTGCTCTCGAAGTGCCAGACCCTGGTCGCGACTTCGTCGATCAGATCTTCGTCGTGCGTTACCAGCAGGACCGTTCCCTGATAGCGCTGCAACGCAATGTTGAGCGCGTTGATCGATTCGAGGTCGAGATGGTTTGTCGGTTCGTCAAACACCAGCAAGTTCGGCTTCTGCAGCATTAGTTTGCAGAAGAGCAGCCGCGCCGCTTCTCCGCCGGAAAGGATGTCCGTGCGTTTGTCGGCATCGTCGCGCGGAAAAAGCATCTGTCCCAGGATGCCACGAATTTCTTCGGTTGACGCGGCCGGATCCCACTGATGCAGCCATTCCAGGGCCTTGATGCCGGGTTCGATCACTGCTCTGTGATCCTGCGGAAAATATCCGACCGCAGCCTCGTGACCCCAGATAACTTTTCCGCCATCGACAAAGGGGCCGTCGTAGCCGCTTGTCTTCTTCAGTTCCGACTCTGAAATCGTCGGCGAGTTCGCGAGCAGAGCGTTCACCAGCGTGGTTTTGCCCGAACCGTTGCGGCCCATCAACGCGATCTTCTCTCCGCGGACAACACTCGCGGTAAAACCGGCAATCACCTTCGCGTCGCCGTAGGATTTCGTGATGCCTTCGATTTCGAGAATGTGTTTGCCGGACGGCCGCTTCTGGTCGAACTTTACATAGGGGCGCTGAATGTTCGACCGCGCCAGCTCCGTAACTTGCAAACGCTCGACTTCCTTGCGCCGGGATTGCACCTGGCTCGAACGGGTTCCGGCGGCGAAGCGCGCGATGAATTCGTTCAACTGTGAAATTTTCTTTTCGCGCTGCGCATTTTGCCCTTCAATCTGCGAGCGAATCTGCGTCTTCGCCACCACCATGTCGTCGTAGGTTCCGGTGTAAGTGATGATGGTTTCGTAGTCGATGTCGGCGATATGCGTGCAAACGCCGTTCAAAAAATGACGGTCGTGCGAGATCACGATCAGCACGCCTTCGTATTCGTTCAGGAAATTCTTCAGCCAATGGATCGAATCAAGATCGAGGTTGTTAGTAGGTTCGTCGAGCAACAGGGCCTGCGGATGGCCAAACAGAGCCTGCGCCAGCAGCACGCGGACTTTTTGCCCACCCGGCAACTCCGACATTTTGCGCTCATGCTGTTCATCTGGAATGTCGAGGCCTTGCAGCAGAATCGCCGCGTCGGTCTCGGCAGTGTAGCCGTCCTCTTCGCCTACGATACCTTCGAGTTCGCCGAGCCTCATGCCATCGGCGTCGGTCATCTCGGATTTTGCGTAGATGATTTCGCGCTCTTCGAGAGCCGTCCACAACCGTCGATTGCCCATGATGACCGTATCAAGGACGCGATATTTGTCGAAAGCAAATTGGTCCTGGCTCAAAACGCCGAGCTTCCGCGGGCGCACGACGGTGCCTTTTTGCGGATCAAGCTCGCCGGTCAGAAGCTTCATGAACGTCGATTTACCGGCGCCGTTGGGACCCGTCAGGCCATAGCGCTTCCCCGGAATGAATCCCGTGGATACTTCGTCAAATAAAATCTTGGCACCGTAGCGCATGGAAACATTGCCGACTGAAATCATGATGTTTAGGGAACTGCGGGAATCGATCCAAACGGAGGAGACGCAGCTGCTCGTATTAGGATATCACGAGCTTTCCCTCGTGTTCCTCTGTGGTTATGCCTTTGGTGTTGCACGGCGGTCTGCTTGTTTCCAAGGTAAGTCAAAGGCATTTACCACAGGGCATTTACCACAGGGTACACAGAGGAACCCAGGGGAAACCGCGACAGCTTGGCGCCATCTGGGAGCAAGGGCATTCACGAATCCGTGTTAGCCTTTTCAGGCTGACATTCCGAAGCGGAGAGCCATGAACGATCTTCATCCTCAGCCTTCTCACATCAATCTTCAAGCAATCGCCCGGCAGGTGATGCAGGCGCAGGGATTCCACCCCGATTTCTCGCCGGAAACGCTGAAACAAATCGCCGATATCAGCGCCCATCCGCCGCAACTCACTCCATCGGACAAGGTGCGCGACCTGCGCAATTTGCTCTGGTCTTCGATCGACAACGATACGTCGAAAGACCTTGACCAGATTGAGGTCGCTGAACGACTGCCGAATGGCGACACCAAAGTGATGATCGGCATCGCCGACGTGGACGCGTTTGTTCCCAAGGATTCTCCCATCGATCAACACGCGGCGCGCGAGACGACTTCTGTCTATACCGGGGTCAGCATCTTCCCCATGCTGCCGAACGAACTTTCGACCGGGGCGTCTTCCCTGCTCCCGGATGTGGACCGGCCTGCAGTGGTCACTGAATTCGTGGTGAACACCAGCGGCGCGCTCGGTTCCAGCAATGTGTATCGAGCCATCGTCCGCAACAAGGCACAGCTCACCTACAACGGCGTCGGAGCGTGGCTGGAAGGCACGGCAGCGGCCCCGCCGAAAGTAGCGGCGTCCGCGGAACTGCAGGCCCAGCTCAAGTTACAGGACGACGTTGCTCAGGCGCTCAAGAAATTGCGCTACCAGCATGGAGCGCTGAACATCGATACGAACGAAGTGATTCCGCTGCTGCTGAACGAGCAGGTCGTCGATGTGGTGAAAGTGACCAAGAACCGCGCTACCGATCTGATCGAAGATTTCATGGTCGCGGCCAACGGAGTCGTCGCGCGCCTGCTGGAGAAAGTTTCGTCAATTCGCCGCATCGTAAAGACTCCCGCTCATTGGGATGGCCTGGTGAGACTGGCGGCGGCGCAGGGTGAAACGCTGCCCGCGACGCCCGATTCGAAGACGCTCAACGATTTTCTGCTGAAGCGCAAAGCCGCCGATCCCGATCACTTTGCCGAGTTGTCGTTGGCTACGATTAAGCTGATCGGGCCGGGCATCTATGTGCTGGAGCGTCCGGGCGATCCTCCGCAGGGGCACTTCGGGCTGGCGGTGCAGGATTACACGCATTCGACCGCTCCCAATCGCCGTTTTCCAGATGTAGTCACGCAGAGGCTGATCAAGAGTCTGATCGATGGAAAACCTGGACCCTATTCCGATAGCGACCTGGATGCTATCGCCAACAATTGCACGGAGAAAGGCGACGCGGCGAGAAAAGTTGAACGCGAGATGACGAAGCGCCTATCCGCCATGGCGATGAGCCATCGCGTCGGCGAAACCTTCGACGCGATGATCACCGGCGTTACCGCGAAGGGGACGTTTGTGCGTGTGATTCAGCCACACATGGAAGGATTGCTGACACAAGGTGGACAGGGATTGCAGGTAGGCGACAAACTGCGCGCCAAGTTGATTCGCACCGACGTGCAGCATGGGTTCATCGATTTCGTCAAAGTCTGATGGGTGAGACCCGGCCCCGGAATGGGCGCTACATTTGGCTGCGGTTGCGGTTTCGCCAAACGGCTTGCGGAAAAAGTCGGGCGGGAGCTAAAGACTTTCACCACAGCGGCTAAAGCCGGATTCAAACAAAGCATTGACCGCAGCGCTGAAGCGTTACGCCACCCTAAAGCTGATATTGCCCGGCCCGCCGCCTGGGAGGCGGCTATGTGGGGTCGTGGAGTGAGGCCGGGCAATTCCGTTCATTCAGGGTACATCTGCTCTCCTTATACTCAACGATCGGTCGGCTGGCTGTGACGGCCATCACCGATCTTTGTGATGAGGTCACCCGGAAGGTGACGCTCGCGGACGCCCGATTAAATAGGTGACCGGCACGCGACCCGTGCGCTGCTCACCCATCTCCCAGTCGTATGCGCGGCCCGATAACTGTCCGGCAATCTCCCTCAACTCGGCTGGCCGATAGCTCCGAAGACACGACACCGTCCCGTCAAAGAGCAGAACGAACGGCATCACCGGAACAACGAACGTCCAGAACAAGCGCGACCAGTGAAATGGGCGGATCCACGGTGTGCAGACGATCAGCAGGAGAACCCAGAGATACACCATCGCGATCGCCGAAACGGCTCGGCGCGTGATTTCAAAGATTGCAACGCCCTCGCCAGAATCGACGGCGTTTTGCAGCACGGCGCGAGCTTCATCCGGCGAAAAATGATGGAACGACGTGAACATTGTCCGCAATCCCTTCAATTCATCAGGGACCTTCATCGCGTCAACCGCGCCAGGATGAAATGTGATGAGGTTTGGGGAGCCCGCATCCAAATTTTGGCGCACTCCGTGATTTGGATATTTATCCGTGAGCCAAACTTGCAGATCCGACGCCTCTCCATTGTTTTTTGGGGAGTGGATCCTGCGGGCAAGATCGAACCACGGTCCGCCTCCTCCAGAGCACAGATCGACAATCGATTCGCTATCGGTAAAGTCGATAACCTTTTGCAGCAGAGGAACGATGGGTCCGTAGGCGTGCAAGAGATTCAGCCCGAACTGGAGCGCGCCGGTGATCTCATCGCGAATCGACGATGGGAACCACGGCTGTTCGTGAATCTCGATGAGGTGGATGCGCGGCATGGAAACTCGGCTCGATGAAGTATCAATCGTGTGAAGATCCACGTCAATTTTCGTGAACTCATTCTAGGAACCCGCCGAATGCAATTCGGCGTTAAACTATCGGCACCTTATTTGATCGTAATTATGAAAAAACTCGCCCTTCTCAAATTGATCGCGTTGCTCATGTTCTCCGGAGTGTGGGCATTTAGTCAGTTGCCGTCTTCGCCTCCATCGCCCATCCCGACGGCACCCCGCCGCGTTTTGGTGGATGCAGTCACCGCTTCAACGCTAATCACTCAGAAGTCGCCACTCAAATACCCGGATGCTGCCATCAAAGCCGGTATCCAGGGCACCGTTGTACTGAAAGTGGTAACCAGTTATTCCGGCGACGTGGAAGAGGTCACGGTCGTCTCGGGAGATCCCACGCTGACTCAAGCCGCAGTCGAGGCCGTTAAACACTGGAAGTACAAGCCATACCTCACCGAAGGATCACCCGCCGAGATGGAAACGCAAGTCAACATCGATTTCCGAGTGAAACCTCGACCCCAACCTGCCGCTCCTCCGCTTGGCAGGTTCCGTGACAACGGCTATTCGAACGATTATTTCGACATCCTCTACCCTCTCTCGCGCGATTGGGTAGGCGAAACAGATCTGATGCGAAGCAAGCTGGCCGCAGAGGGAAACACCCAAGGAACCTATGTTCTATTGGCCGAGCTACACATCCCGCAAGACACAGATTCCCTGCGAGCCGACTCCTCATTCACAGTCTTTGCAGTTAGTCGACCGGGGGGTGCCTCGTCCCAGGAATGCAGGCAGTATCTGGAAACCGTGGCCAGTGAACTACGTTCGCAAAAGGAGGGACAACAGAAGGGTGACGTGACCCAAGTCACCATCGCCGGCCACGGTTTTTACCGCGGAGACTTTGAATATCGCCACGGTGTCGACCACCGGACGTTCCTCTGCACAGCAATTAAAGACTACCTGCTGCAATGGACTATCGTCGGCTGGTCGAAGCAAGCAATCGAGACCGCCGTCTCGACTCTAAACTCGATCACAAACTTGCCGCCAACCATGCCCTCGGACCCGGTTCCCTCTCCCCCAGTGGATCAAAGACCACCGCTAAAAGTGCGGGTTTCGTCGGGAGTGTCTACTGGACTGCTGATCAAGAAGGTTGTGCCCACCTATCCGCCGGAGGCGCGGCAAGCACGCATTCAGGGCTCCGTAGTGATGAGGGCGCACATCAGCAGGACGGGTGACATCGTGGACCTGGAGATAATCTCTGGTCCGGGAGAGCTTGCCGTGTCCGCCGTAAATGCTGTGCGCAAGTGGAAGTACCGTCCCTACCTGCTGAAGGGTGAACCAGTGTCTGTCGAGACCCAGATAGTGGTTAACTACGCGCTCCAGTATTAAGGGGATTCTCCCTGCTGTCCGCAAACAAAATGCGGAATCAACGTTAAGCTAAACTAGTCGTGCGGCGTAGCTATAGTGCCGAGGACCTGAGCGAACGGGAACAACCAACAGCGTTCGCGTAGCGACTAAAAAGAAAATGATCAAATCCCCTCGAGGAACCCGCGACCTTCTCCCGCCAGACACCGCACTGTGGAATTTTGTCGAGGCCACCGTTCGCGACGTGTTCCGCGCCTACAACTTCCACGAAATCCGCACTCCGATTTTCGAGTCCACCGAACTATTCGCTCGCGGCGTCGGCGAAGAAACTGACATCGTCACCAAGGAGATGTTTACCTGGGAAGATCGCGGGCGCGCCTCGGGCGCGCTCTCGTCGTCAGGTTCGCTGCCTCGATCACAATCTGCTTCAGGGGCAGACTCGCGGTCGGGGTCGTTCGCCGAAAGCGATCGGGGACAGTCTCTTACCCTTCGCCCAGAAAACACCGCGGGCGTAGTTCGTGCCTACATCGAGCATAAAATGTGGGATCGCGGCCTCAACAAACTTTTCTACATCGGACCCCAATTTCGCCGTGAGCGTCCGCAGAAAGGCCGCTACCGGCAGTTCTACCAAATCGGAGCCGAAGTTATCGGCCCCGCGACCGCTGGCAGCGCGTCCCCGGCTAGGGACGGGGAGATTCTTGAACTTCTGGCTACGCTGCTCGACCGCGTCGGCATCACCAACTGGACGCTGGAACTCAACTCGATCGGCACGCCCGCCGACCGCGTGAAATTCAATGAAGCCCTGCGTCAAGCGCTCGCGCCCGTGGTCGCCAAGATGTGCGCCGATTGCCAGCGCCGTGCCGTGACGAATCCGCTGCGAGTATTCGATTGCAAAGTCCCCGAAGACCAGCCCATCATTGACACTCTGCCGACTATCGGTCAGTTCTTAAGCGAAGAGAGCCGCGCTCATTTTGCGGAAGTAAAAGGAATTCTTGACGCTCTCGCCATCCCTTACGTCGAGAACCCGCGCCTGGTACGGGGGCTCGACTACTACGGGCTGACTGCCTTTGAATTTACACACGGAGCATTGGGGGCACAGAATGCGATCCTTGGCGGCGGACGCTACGATGGACTGTCGGAAGCACTCGGCGGGCCGCCGGCTCCCGGAATCGGATTTGCCATTGGAGAAGATCGGCTGGTGCTGTCGCTGACCGCGTCGGCGGAGTCGGTCTTGCGCAAGCCCGACGTTTACATCGCTCCGTTGGGCCCTGGAATGAATCGCGAAGCGGCCCGCCTCGCCCGCGAACTGCGGCGGCACGATCTGGCGGCGGATCTCGTTGTCGAACTCGGCGACGAATCGTTTCGAATTAAAAAATCGTTCGAGACTGCCGAAAAGATGGGGGCCCGGTACATGCTTTTTTGTGGCGGGAACGAAGTGGCGGCGAATGCATTCGCGCTCAAGCGTCTGGCGTCCGGCGAACAGGTGACGGTTCCACGCGCGGAACTCGCGCAGTGGATTTTGAAGAAATAGCTTTTGGCTTTTGGCTTCTAGCCTCTAGCT
>JAYUJG010000195.1:0-5132 GCA_043765355.1 Acidobacteriaceae bacterium
AACGATTCTAACCGCGGAGATCGCTGAGCGCGCAGAGGGAAGCCGGGTTTGATCATTTTCCCGTTCTCGATTTCTCTCTGCGTCCTCAGCGATCTCCGCGGTTCAAGATTTCGCTGAAGGCTTCCACGAAGCACTGGCTGCGTAGCCCACCACAAATGTCACACAGGTTCCGATTGCGACCCACCAGGTGAAAGCTACGTGCGACCACTTCCAGAGATAGAGTTCCGTGGCGAACCCGCAAATCATGCCGACGATGGCACCGCTTTGGTTTGCACGTTTGGTCAGCGCTCCGAGCAGAAACGCTCCGAGCAACGCGCCATAAGCGACCGATGCAATTTGCAATCCGACTTCTATCACGCGCCCTACGCGATGCAGGGCCAAAATCGCCAGCCCGAACATAATGATCGCCCACGCGAGTGTTGCCAGTCGCGCCAGCCTCAACCGTCTTTCTTCGTTTCCCGCAGGGCGAAAGCGGACATAGAAATCCATGATCGAACTCGACGACAGCGAGTTCAATGCGGCGCTGAGATTCGACATCGCAGCCGCCAGAATTGCGGCGATTAGCAAACCCGCGATTCCATGTGGCATCCGGGTCACGATGAATGTCGGATAGATTCTGTCCGCCCGTCCAAATGTCGACGATGGAACCTGGTAGTAGGCAAACAACATCACGCCCACGAAAAGAAATAGCCCGAACTGAAAGAAGACCGCTACACCACTTGATAGCAACGCGAGCACGGACTGCCGTTGATTCCGCGCCGCCAGCAATCGCTGCACGATGAGCTGGTCGGTACCGTGGCTCGCAGTGGTCAGGAATGCGCCGCCGATGATTCCGGCCCACAGCGTGTAGGGTTTCGCGAAATTCAGATGCGGCCAGCGCGGCGAGATCGCAGGATCGAAGAAAGAAAGATCGAAGAGATGGAATTTGTGCAGACCGCCGGCAATTGCCTGGACCGAGCCCCATCCGCCGGGCACGAGATGCAGAATCGTTACCAGGCCAACCAGCGTTCCGCCGACATAGATAAAGGTCTGTACTACGTCGGTCCAAATCACGGCCGAGAGGCCGCCTTCGAAGGTATAGATCAAGGTCAGGAGCGTGATGATCGCGATGGAAGTGACTTCGCCGGTGCCGAGCGCGATGGATACCACAATCGACACGGCATAGACTCGGACGCCCTCCGCCGCTGCTCTCGTCAACAGAAAGAGGCCGGCAGTCACCGTGCGCAACTCGGGGCCGAATCGGCGTTCAATCAGTTGGTATGCCGTGAAGAGTTCGCCACGAAAATATTGAGGAAGCAGCACAAAGCTGATGATGATGCGGCCGATCACGTATCCCATCACCACTTGCAGAAAAGCGAGGTTCGAATCGTAGGCGAGGCCGGGAATGCTAATGATGGTCAGCGTGCTGGTTTCGGCGGCGACAATCGACAGCGAAATCGCCCACCAGGGAATGTCGCGGCCGGCGAGAAAGTAGTCGCGCATCGTGCGCTGCCGTTTGCGAAAGCGCAGGCCGAAGAGTGTGATCCCCGCCAGGTATACCGCGATAATCAGCAGATCGATGCGATTCAATCCCAAGCGATTCCTTCGTCCCCAAATCGAGCTTAGAGACGCGGCTGGACGCGTCTACGGTAGCGACTACCGGTTCGCTGCATTGTACAAGCATGTTCCGCGCGCCAACTCGACTACGAACCTGTGTTAGAACTAGCGCGGTGGCCTACTATCTCGGAATCGACGGCGGTGGGACCAAGACTCGCTGCGTACTTGGCGACGAAACGGCTGTGCTGGCCAAGGCAATGACCGGTGGGTGCAATATCGTCCGCCTCGGTGAGACGCAGGCCAGGGAAGCCCTGCACTCAGCGATCCGTCAGGCATGCACCGCCGCCGAAATTTCTCCCGATCAGATTCACGCCGTTTGTGTTGGAGCCGCCGGCGCTGCCCGTCATGAGGTTGCCGTGAAAATTCGCAACATCATTGCCAGCGTGATTTCGGCAAAGCGTCCCCGCAGAATCGAGGTTGTCGGCGACTCAGTCATCGCCCTCGAATCCGCTTTTGGTGAGGGTTTTGGCGTGATTGCAATCGCCGGCACCGGCTCGATTGTTTACGGCCGTGACGCCAACGGTCGCACAGCGCGCGCCGGAGGCTGGGGATTTGCGGTGTCGGACGAAGGCTCGGGCCACTGGATCGGCCGCAACGCCATCTCTGCCATCATGGCGGCGCACGATCAGGGACTGGAAACGACGCTCACGGCTTTGGTGCTGCAAGGTTGGAAGCTCGAAACAATCGACGAGCTTGTGCAACACGCCAACTCGACCCCGCCACCCGACTTTCCACGCCTATTTCGGATTGTGCTCCGCGCAGCCGCCGAGGGTGATACGGTGGCGCGCGATCTTCTTGCGGACGCTGGAGGCAGGTTGGCGGGCCTTGCGACGATCGTCTTGCAGCGTCTGGTGCCGAGCGCGTCGATTGGCCTGCTTCCCGTGGCGATGACGGGTAGTGTCTTTCGTCAGTCTCGCGAGGTGCGCGAGGTTTTCTACAATGCTTTGCAGACGAGGTTTCCAGGCGTCGAAGTGCGTCAGGATCCGGTCGATCCGGTTGAAGGCGCGCTCGCCATGGCGAGACGAATGTAGAGACGCTGCTTACGGCGTCGCAGTGGACTGATGATCGTTATGGCGGAGTACGAGAATCTGAACGACGAGAATCCGAACGGCGAGAGTGTGACCGAGGCTCCGCTTGCGCCCGCGCCCGCTGACCTGCTCGGCACCGCGGCCGATCCCGCGCTCACGGAAGACTTGGCTTTAGCGCTGCTCAAGCGTGCCGATCTGCATCCCGACGTGCTCCAGCAACTGGTTAAGAATGCTAACGCGCTGAAGACCCGCAAGGTAAAGATCGCGCTAGTCAGTCATCCGCACACGCCGCGGCATGTGTCGGTGCCATTGGCGCGGCAGTTCTACACTTTCGATCTGATGAAAGTTGCGCTCTCGCCGGGAGTTCCAGCCGATGTGAAAGTCGCTATCGACGACGTTCTCATCTCGCGGCTCAAAGCCGTTACCATCGGTGAACGGCTGACGCTGGCGCGACGCGCGTCAGGCCGAGTCGCGGCTGCGCTTCTGCTGGACGTCGAAACGATGGATGGCAAGATGGTTGCTGGCGAGACCGGTGAGCGAGCGCTGGGCGAGCGAAAGGCAAAGAACGCGGCCACAGTGGCACGAGAGAGTCGAGTCATGCAGACCGCGCTCGAAAACTCTCGCCTGACCGAAGCTCTCGTCATTGGCTCCGTACTTCGAGTCGCCGCCAGCGCCGCCTTGGTTCATGCAGTCGCGCATCATCCGAAGTGGTCTCTCCGGCAAGAAATTCGCGCTGCTTTGCTGCGAACCGAACATCTCTCGCTGGCTCGCGCTCTAGAATTCAGCCGCGAAATCCCAGGTTCCCGACTGCCCGAATTGCTCGCGAGTTCCCGTCTTCCAGCCAAGATCAAAGATCAACTCATTCGCGGTATCTAGAAGCCATCCCTCATGAGCGAAAATTGAGCGGCACGGCTGAAGCCGTGCCCTTCCCAAAACGATCTATGAGATAGCTTTCAGATCGAGTACACATGGCTTGTGAGCCATCACGACTCCTCGGCAAACCTCGAAATCTTCGCCAGAAATCCCGTGGCCGCGTTCAGGTTGTATCCCGCCAGATCCCGCATCAACCCTCGCATGAATGAAGTTCGCCCAAAGCGTTCCCCAAATTTCCCCGACAACCAGATCGCCAGTGGAATTGCGGCCACTCCAAACAAGAGATTCACCACCACAAAATTAACGCCTACAAACCGGTAAACATCAACTCCGAACCATCCCTTGAGCGCCACGATGATGAAAGGCATCCACCACACCAGTTGCCCCGTCAGCAACGCCCACTGCGTTACCCGGATGCGCAGCGCGCGCAGTTCTTCCAGTTGCTTCTGGATCGTCGCAATCGGCTTGTCGTAATCGATTTGCAACGCCCCTACCATGAGTCGTATCGCGGCGGCGGTGTTGGCGATGACCCAGATGTGCAAAGCCAGCGCCGGCAGTACAAAACGCGCGGTGCCAAGGTTGTCGTAAATAAATCCTCCCATGACGATCGCCACCACCAGCCCGATCGCCGCTTCCAGCCCGAGGAAGAAGGCCATCCGCCGCAAGGGCGATTGCACACGGTTCAAATTCGTCGCCAGCAAAAGCCGCCGGTTCAAGCGGATGTTCAAGTCAAGTTTGCGATCCTGTTCCGCCCACTTCAGTTTCAGTGCATCCAGTTCCTGAAAGTTTTCCATGGAACGCTCCTATTTGTTTTGTGTCGTGCCGCTCAAGTCTTCTTTCATTTTGTCTTTCAGCCGGCTGATCTTGGTGGCCACATTGGTTGCGCTGATACCGAGGACCTCCGCGATCTCCGCATAGTTGTTTCCATCCAGATACAGCAGCGCCAGCGCCTTATTCAACGGATCGAGTTCGTCGATGAATTGGTAGAGGACCTGGAGATCGTGCGGCGCATGCGCCCGCTCGTCCGCCGCCTCCAGCACGCGCTCGTTGTCGGAGAGCACGTACCGCGTTCTGGTGCTTTCGCGCCGGTAAAACGAAATCGCGACGTTGAGCGCGATCCGGTACATCCAGGTCGAAAACCGGCAGCGCTCATCAAACGATCCAAACGACCGCCAGAGCTGCACGATGATTTCCTGCGCCAGATCTTCGCGGTCGTCGCGATTGCGGCAGTAGGAATTGCAGACCTTGTACAGGATCTTCCGGTGTTCATCGAGCAGGGTCTGAAACCGTCCCTGGTGATCTGGCGTGGTCATAGTCCCTGTGAGCGCCTTTCCCGTCTACCCTATGATTCGCGCCAGACATGGAAAAATCACAGTTCCGGGCGAATCTTTTGGAGAGACCAAGACTGCCACGCAAGACTGCCACGAACCATGGGTGGCGTAATTTGTGGTGAATACCGGCCGAGGAAAGGGCGGCGGGTTGAGTGGAATATCCCGAGGAGACGCCATTCGGCCCCCGACTAAGAGCGTAACCACGGAGGGCACAGGGGGACAAAGGCTCACGGGGGAGTCGATCCGGCGATTGTTTACAGACAAACAGGAACCCGCGCTCACGGCATCACTACCGCCGGTTGCG
>JAYUJG010000196.1:0-1701 GCA_043765355.1 Acidobacteriaceae bacterium
TGGCCAGCCAGTCTCGGCTGGGCTTGTGTCCGGTTTGAGTAATGATTTCCACGATGTCGCCCGAACGCAGTTTGTGACGCAGCGGGACCATTCGCCCGTTGACTTTGGCTCCGGTGCAAATGTGTCCGACCTCGGTGTGAATCGAATACGCAAAGTCGATCGGCGTGGATTCGCGTGGCAGTACCAGCACCTTTCCCTTGGGCGTAAAGGTGTAGACCTCTTCGGGGTAGAGATCGACTTTTAGCGTGGCAAGAAATTCGTTGGGATCGGAAACATCGCGCTGCCACTCGACAACCTGACGCAGCCAGGCCAGCCGCTGCTCGTCTTCGGCCGAGACGGGGCCGTCCTTATATTTCCAGTGCGCCGCGATCCCCTCCTCGCACATCTTGTGCATCTCTTCGGTGCGAATCTGGATTTCAAATGTCTCGCCCGTCTCGGTGATCACCGAAGTATGCAACGACTGGTAAAGATTCGGCCGCGGCATGGCAATGAAATCCTTGATGCGCCCGGGCACCGGCCGCCACCGGTTGTGGATGATGCCGAGCACGGCGTAGCAATCCTGCACCGAGTTGGTCACCACGCGCATCGCGTAGAGGTCGTACACCTGATCCACGCTGATGCGCTGACGGATTAACTTCTTGTGGATGCTGTACAGCCGCTTGATGCGGCTCTCCACTCGTCCCGTGATGCCGGCTTCTTTGAGTCCGTCGCGCAACACGCTCTCCACGTGCCCTATAAATGCCTCGCCCGCTTTGCGCCGCGACTCGACCGCGACTCGAACCTGCTCATACCCGATGGCATCGACGTACTTGAAACCAAGGTCTTCAAGTTCCCCGCGAATCTTGCCCATGCCGAGGCGATGCGCGATCGGGGCGTAGATTTCCAGCGTTTCCTTGGCGATTTTTTGCTGGCGTTCGGGATCCAGATGCTCCAGCGTCCGCATGTTGTGCAGGCGATCGGCCAGCTTGATCAGGACGACGCGGATGTCGTCCACCATCGCCAGCATCATCTTGCGCAGGTTTTCCGATTGCGCTTCTTCTTTCGTCGAAAAATCGATCTGGCTGATCTTCGTGACCCCTTCGACGATGTGCGCGACCTGCTCGCCGAATTCCTGCCGAATTTCCACCGTGGTCACCGAGGTGTCTTCGACGGAATCGTGCAGCAGTCCGGCGGCAACCGAGACAGCATCCATTTTCATGTCGGCCAGAACATTGCCGACTTCCAGGGGATGCACCAGATAGGGTTCGCCAGAAGCGCGGGATTGTCCGGCGTGGTGCTTCTGCGAAAATTCGTAGGCTCGTTTGACGATGTCGAGATCGTCGTGCGGACGGTTCTCGCGGAGCTTCTTCATCAGCTCGCGGAAGCGGGTCACCGTCAGCACATTCGTCGCGATCTGTTGACGCAACGTCGCCATGAACGATTTTAACTCACGCGAAAGGCAATTCACCGCCGAGACGCCGAGAGCGCCGGCAATAGCCTGGGCTGGTAGAGTACGGAGGCGGCTCTTCCTGGCTTGCTACTTACGTTTTTTGTCTGCTGATTGCACTGGCCTGGACGGGGCAAAGCCCCATCACCACACGAGGCTTGCGAGGTATTGGTGGAACGGATACTGGTTACCGGGGCTTCGGGACCGATCGGGGCGGCGCTGCTGTCTTCGCTTGCGCCTCACGGGGCCGAGGTTGTCCGGCTCGTGCGGGGAAC
>JAYUJG010000197.1:0-13130 GCA_043765355.1 Acidobacteriaceae bacterium
CGCTCTTTGCGCCTTTCTCGTCGTAAGCGTTTTTTCGGTGGCGCAGACTCCGACGCTGAACGCGATGCCGAACACAGTTTTCGTCGGCGCCGACGGCAAATTTGAGACCGCGCCCGACACGGCGCTGATCCAGTTCAATATCTCGGCCCAGGCCAACAACGCGAAAGACGCCTACGACCAGGCGGCCAAGCAAGCTGAAATGACGCGTCAGGTATTGCGGGCAAACGGGATAGATCCGAAGTCGGCGGAGGTGGGCTTTTTCTCGGTGAATCCGCAGTACGATTACAAGAGCCAGCAACACCGAGTGATTGGCTATCAGGTGACGGCCGGGGTCAGCGTCAAGCTCAAGGATTTTTCCAAGATTGGGCCCGTCACGCAGCAACTCGCCGATGGAAGCGTCAGCGACAGCCAGTCGCTCAGCTACACGCTCGACTCGACGGAAGACGCGAAGACGAAAGCGGTAGCCGATGCCTACCGACGCGCCCGAGCGTCGGCTCAATCTCTGGCCACGGCGAGCGGGCGGACGCTTGGCGAACTCTCCTACGCATCGGTCGATACGTCGGAGAACATTCGGGTGATGGCGCCAATGCAGCGCCGCTCAATGTCCACGCCCATGGCGATGTCCATGCAGGGGACCGCTCCGACGGAGGAATTCTCACCTCAGAACGTTACCGTTACGGCGCATGTGAACGCAATGTTCGTATTGAAGTAGCTGCAAAGAAGATAGGAGGAAACGCGGAGAGCGGCGAAACATTCGTCGCCCTACCGCCGTGGATTCAGCTAGTCGCGGACGATGAATTCGCGTCGCGAAGAAATCCGGCTGGGGTCGACCGTGACTTCGCGCTGAATTTCCATCTCGATCGACGTTCCCGGCTCCAGACGAATGTCGGCACCGCGTGAAAGCATTCCGATCGCGAGCCCCGCCAGTCCTCCAACTCCTGCGCCGATGCCAGCACCCTTGCCTCCGTTGGTCACAGCGCCAATGACGGCTCCGGTGCTGGCGCCTTCGGCGGCTGACCGGGCTTTTCGTCCGGCCTCGCTATCCTGACGGATGGTGCCCTCCGAATCCTTCATCGACGTGTGCTCGGCTCCGGGCGTGTTCTCGATCGAACCGCCAAGCATCACGGTATAGCCACTGGGATAAATCATGGAGGTGAAATGGATGAGCACTTCGGCGCGACCCTTGACGTGGCCACCGCGCTGCGCCCGCGTGATTTTTCCCTGGATGTAGGTGCCCGCGGGAATCACGACCCGGTCCTTCAGCACAAATGGGAACGCGGTCTCGGCGTAGACGGGGTCGCCCTCGCGGGCGGTTTTGGTCGAAATCGCCTGTTTCAGAGAGAGCGGGATCCTGGTTCCGACCGGAATGGCCAGCATCGGCTTCTCCGACTCTACCGTGGGCGCGGTTGGGTTCGGGACCAAGGTCGACTGCGCCGCCGCGATTCCAGCGAGCAGTGAAATCAACGCGCAAGCAGCATGGATCTTCATGGAAAGCCTACTTTTCAGGACGATTTAAGAACGCCTGCAAACTCTGATGCGCCGACGGGAGCGCATGGTTAGCTGACAAATGCTGGCCGTTCGCTTCGACCGGTCGATTTCCGGCCTCGTGATAGAGCGGCCGCCAGCCTACGACCCGCTGCTTCTCCGCGACCGGTTTTCGATCACGTTGCCCATGAATTGGGACTGCAGCTTATGCGCGCATCCCTCGCCGCAAACGTGCATTGCTCCTTCCTGCACGGCCAGTTTCTCGTCCCAGGGTGCCAGATACATCACCGGGACGCCGTGGTCTCCAAACGAGCTCCACATCACCCACCAGCGGTCGCTCGCGCCCTTGAGGACGCCGCAATTCGGGCCGGCACAACGATAAAACTGACTCGGGATGTGCAGCAGATTTTCAGCCATGAGGGCACTCGGGGTCAGCCGACATTGTAACTGAGACTTCGAGGCTTGGGGACGCACGGCGGAGGTCCTCATGAGGCCCTCAGGGGCTAAAGCCCTCGGGTTTATCGTCTGCGGGGGGCACGGCTGAGGCCATGCCCTTCCCGTTCGTCGCGAAAATCGAGCTCTTGCCGCCAGTTCTTGTCGCCGGTTTTTGTCGTCGGCCGAGCGCCTAAAGAAGCATTCGGACGGCGCGTTCTCCGGATTCGCTAAGGCGATACGCTGATATGAAGCCCCATGCTTCCGCAACCTGTGAAGCCGTGCCCTTCTCGATACAATTCCTAGCGGCCCGGCTGAAGCCGCGCCTTTGTCGACGCAATTCAGGATGGTGAAGGGTGGCTCGATAGCGAAGGACGGCTATTTGTATAACAAATACTTCTCGCGCATTTTTACAAACACGTCGAGACGCTCTTGCCAGTCTGCGGCGATGCGCCTTGGATCGACTCCCGCCGCGATTGCTTGCAGCACGGACTGATTCACCAGAAGATCTGACATTCGCTCGATTTTGAAGTCATTCGGATACAGCTTATGCAGCGCCGAGGCTAGTTCGATGCCCAGCTCGGGCGAATCCAGAGTATTCCGGTCCAAAATAAACAGGTTCACACCTTCACAGCGTTCTCCGAAAAAGTTGCTCGCGGATGGAGTGAAACTGACCGGGACGAAGCGCACGCTCTGGATGCCGCGCGCGTTCAAATAGGCCGCCAATTCCCTGCCCTTGACCCAGGGCGCGCCCACGACTTCGAAGGGCGTATCCGTGCCTCTGCCGACCGAGACGTTCGAGCCTTCGATCATCGCGACTCCGGGATAGAGCGTCGCCTGCGTCAAATCCCGCAGGTTGGGCGACGGATTGATCCATGCCAGGCCTGTCGAATCAAACCAGTCTCCGGGCTGCCAGCCTTGCAGGACGACGACCTCGAGTCGCGCGCCGATGTTCCGCTCGGCATTAAACATTTTCGCGAGTTCGCCCAGAGTCATGCCGTGGCGGGGAGGTTCGGGAAAATAGTTTGTAAAATTCTCACGGCCCTCATCGGAAACCGGACCCTGCACAAAGGACCCAGTGATCGGATTCGGGCGATCTAAAATGATGACTTCGATTCCAGCCTTGGCGGCGGCTTCCAGAAAGAACCCAACTGTAGTCTCGTAGGTGTAAAAGCGAGCGCCGGCATCGGCCAGGTCAACGACGACGACGTCCAAGCGCTTGAGCAGATCGATCGGAGGACGCCGCGCCGCATCGCTTCCGCCGTACACGCTGTAAACGGTGATTCCAGTGGCGGCATCTTTTGTGTTCTTGACGTCGGTTGTGTCGAGCGTTCCGGTGACGCCGTGCTCGGGGCTGAAGATCATGGCCAGAGAAATCCCCGGCACGCCCGCCAGCACGTCGATGGTGCGGCGGCCTTCGGAGTCGACGCCGGTCTGATTCGTCAACAGTCCAATGCGGCGTGGCGGGCCAGCCTTAGCCGGATGGAGCGCGGCGAAGTTCGTTTCTTCGAGCACGTCGATGCCGGTCTTCACGGTTCCATTGCGCAGGGCCAGCTTGCGGGCCGCGCTCTGCATTTCGTTGTAGCCGGTGAGGGTGGCCATTCGCATTTTTTCGGCTTCGCCGGGATCGAGGGCCAGCGCCGCACCGACGGCCGTCGCGACTTTGGTGCGAAGGGCCACCGCGCTTCCCTTCTCGCCTTTTGCGATGACGGTGGGCACCACGTTCATGTGGACCGCGTTCGTGAGCAGGACGATATACGTTTTGGTCGTCGGATCGATCCACAAAGACGTTCCAGTAAACCCCGTGTGGCCGTAACCGCCGACGGGCAGGAGTTCTCCGCGGTTGGTGGAGAAAGGAGAATCGATATCCCAGCCAAATCCGCGCAGGGCGGTGGCGTTCACGGGTTGCTGGGGAGCGGTCATCTTCGCGACCGTGGCTGGAGTCAGGACGCCACGACCACCATCGAGCAGGGCTTGCGCGAAGAGCGCGAGATCGTCGGCGGTGGAAAATACTCCGGCGTGTCCGGCCACGCCGCCCATTCGGCGTGCCGTCGGATCATGCACGACTCCACGCAACAGGCGATGGTTCTCGTCTTCTTCCGACGGAGCGATCCGCGATTCCCACGACGATGGAGGAAGGAAGCGTGTGTCTTTCATCCCGAGGGGAGCGAAAATATGTTTCGCGGCGTAGGCGTCGAGCGCCTCGCCTGACAGCCGCTCCACCAGCGCTCCGAGCACGACAAAATTGATGTCGCTGTATACGAACGCCGAGCCCGGGGGACGTTCGGGGGTGAGTTCGAACGCCATGCGATAAGCGGTTTCTTTACCTTCCCACCTCTTTGTCAGGTCGAGATCTTCCGGCAGCCCGGAGTAGTGAACCAGCAATTGCCGGATCGTAATATCCTGCTTGCCATTCTGCGCGAACTCGGGAAGATACTTCGCCACTGGGTCGTTCATGCGGAACTTGCCCTGCTCCCAGAGTTGCATCGCGGCCGTGGTCGTGGCCAACACTTTGGTGAGCGACGCGCAGTCGAATACCGTGTTGGCCGTCATTGCCTCGCGTCGAGGAATGAGCGCCCGGCTGCCGTATGCTTTGCGATAGACGACTTGTCCGTCATGGCCGACGACTACCACGACTCCGGGAATTTGATATTGAGCGATGGCGTCGTTGATGACTGGGTCGAGAACGGCTAGGCGGGAATCGAGCGAGGTTTGGGAAAAAGATGCGACCGCAAACAAGAGCACGAAGAACAGCAGGTTTGCCGGTGAGTGTTTCACGTCTGCTGTGACTCTACATGACCGCGAAGATCAACCTCAAGGCTTACCGGTATTAGCGGGGTCCTCGAAGTAACTCCCTGTTTTCATTCCCTGATTGCCTCCATCCGCCGCCTTTGTTATAACCCCATCAGTTCACAAAAACTCCTTGAAGGCGACGCTATCCAATCGAAAGTCAGGTTTCTCCTTCCTCGCGCGCAATCTGGCGGGGCAGGATGAGCGCTTTCGCGGCGCATTCGGCGTTCTGGAAAAGGCAATCGACGCTCACGCTTTTCCGGGCTGCTCGCTCGCGATCACTTGCAGCGGAAAGCTCGTCGCCCAAAAGGCAATGGGGCGGTTCAGCTACGATCCGGTTGCGCCCGAGGTCAACACCGCAACGCTTTTCGATCTCGCTTCGCTAACGAAAGTAGTGGCTACGTCCGCGATGGCCATGGTCCTCTACGAGCGCGGACTGCTCGATCTTGAAGCTGCCGTCATCGCGATTGTTCCAGAATTTGCGGGTGAAGATATGAGGCGGGGCGAAGTTACGGTGCGGATGTTGCTCGCGCACAGGTCGGGCCTGCCCGCCTACGAAAAACTTTTCCTGCGGGCGAAGACGCGCGAAGAGCTGCTGCAGGCGGCCTTCGCCACGCCTCTTGCCGCCGCTCCGGGCGCGCGGGCGGAATACAGCGACATCGGCTTCATGATTCTTATGGTCGCGCTTGAGCGTGTGGCCGACGAAGCGCTTGACGTATTTTGCCAGTGTGAGGTCTTCGGGCCGCTGCGCATGACGCATACGACGTTTGATCCCGCAGCCGGGTTGAAAGATAAAATCCCGCCTACCGCCGACGATCGCACGTTTCGACAGCGCATCATCCAGGGTGAAGTGCAAGATGAAAACGCGAGCGTCCTCGGCGGCGTTGCCGGACACGCCGGTCTTTTCTCCATCGCTGAAGACCTGGCTATCTTTGCCCACGCCATGCTTAATGGTGGACACCCCATCCTCCGCTCGGCCACGGTCGAATTGTTTTCGCGGCGAGAAGTTTTGCCCGAAGGAACATCCCGAGCGCTGGGCTGGGACACGCCCTCCGCGCCCTCGCAATCGGGGAAATATTTTTCCGCGCGATCGTTCGGCCACCTTGGCTACACGGGCACATCTCTCTGGATTGACCCCGAACGCCAACTGTCCATCACTCTATTGACCAACCGGACCTGGCCCGACTGTCAGAATCATGCGATCAAACAGGCGCGTCCGGCATTTCACGATGCGGTGATCGAAGCCCTGGGGATGAAGTGTTGAAGCGCAAGACAGCGTCCGGCAAAAAGAAGGGGACAGCGATCGGCCGCCTCGGCACCGAGAAGGCGAACTCCGCGTCGGTAGACTTCGATCGGAAGTCAGCGCTCGAAATCGCGCGCATCATCAACGATGAAGACGCCAAGGTCGCCGCTGCCGTGAAGAAAGCGCTTCCGCAGATCGCGCAGGCAATCAACTCGATCGCCGCCGCACTCTCACAGGGAGGGCGACTGATCTACGTTGGCACCGGCACCAGCGGACGAATCGCGGCTCTCGACGCCGTGGAATGCCCGCCGACATTTGACGTGGCCCCGCGCATGGTCCAATTCGTAATCGCCGGCGGCCCCAAAGCGCTGGCCGCCGCCGTGGAAGCCGACGAAGACTCGCGCGAATTGGGTCGCCGCGAAATCAGGAAGAAGAAGCCCACAAAAAGAGATGTCGTCGTTGGCATCGCCGCCAGCGGACGCACTCCTTTTACCGTCGCGGCTATTCAATATGCGAGAGCTTGCGGCGCGAGAACAATTTCGGTTGCCTGCAACCCGAGGTCTCCACTCGGCCGTGCCGCCCACATCGACATCGTGGCCGAGGTCGGCGCGGAAGTTGTCGCGGGCTCGACCCGCATGAAAGCCGGCACGGCGCAGAAGATGATTCTCAACATGCTTTCCACGGGGGCGATGACGCGCATGGGCTATGTGTATGGCAATCTCATGGTCAATCTCCACACCAAGAATGTAAAGCTGCGCGAGCGAGGAGTGGGCATTCTGGAGAAAGCCACCGGCATCAACCACAACACGGCCCGCAACATCCTAGCGGCCGCAGCCGGGAAAGTTCCGGTAGCCGTGGTGATGGCTGGAGCAGGAGTCAGTCGCGCCAAGGCAGTACGTGCGTTGCAAGAGTCCGAAGGGAAAGTACGCCGAGCGATTACGCAGGCAAGACTAAATTGAGGTTTAGGAGTGGCGTGTCCCTGTGCACCTCAGCGCGTCCTGTGGTAAAGCTCTCTCGTAACCAACGGAACTCCGGACAAGATTTCACTCGGCGAAGGCCCGGCAATCGTAGCTAGAATGACAGCAGCGACCTTCAGGAAACATACAAGCGATGGACAAACTAGTAATCCGCGGCGGCAACCCGCTGCTCGGCACAGTCCGCATCAGTGGCGCGAAGAACGCGGCGCTTCCCTGCATGGCGGCGGCGTTGCTCACCGACGAAGCGGTGATTCTGGAAAACATCCCGCAGGTTCGCGACATCGAGACCACGCGCAAGCTCCTGGCGGCGATGGGTGCGGAAGTCGAACTCGGCTACGGACGCGCCCAGCATCGCACCACGATTTGCGCCCGGACGCTGAACGCGCCGGAGGCGTCTTATGAACTGGTTAAAACCATGCGCGCGTCCACGCTCGTTCTTGGGCCACTGGTTGCACGTTGTGGACGCGCCCGCGTTTCTCTGCCTGGCGGGTGCGCCATCGGCGCCCGCCCCATCGATTTGCATATCAAAGGCCTGGAACGACTGGGCGCAAAGATCACGCAAGAGCACGGCTATGTCGAGGCCATCACCGATCCACAAAAGGGCAATCGTCTTCGTGGCGCGGAAATTGTTTTCGACAAGATTACCGTTACCGGCACCGAAGACCTGCTGATGGCTGCCACCCTCGCCGATGGCGAAACCGTAATGCAAAACTGCGCCCGTGAGCCGGAAGTTGCCGACCTCGCCGCGCTGCTCAATGCCATGGGCGCGCACATCGAGGGTGCGGGTACATCCACAATTCGGATCAAGGGAGTGGCAAAGCTCCACGGTGCGCGCCATCGCATCATTCCCGACCGCATTGAAGCCGGAACCTTTATCATTGCCGGCGCGTTGACCGGCGGCGATCTCAACGTGACCGGATGCGATCCCACGCACCTTACCGCCATCCTGCAGCAACTGGCCGAAACCGGCGTGAAGACGGCGATAAAAGCCGACTCGGTGCGCGTCATGGGCGATCAGTCGCTGCGAGCCGCAGATATGAACACGGAAGAATATCCCGGCTTCCCCACCGACATGCAGGCGCAATTCATGGCGCTCGCCACGCAAGCCGAAGGCACGTCGATCATCACGGAAAATATTTTCGAGAACCGCTTCATGCACGCGCAGGAACTGGTGCGCATGGGAGCAAACATAAAAATTGAAGGCCGCCGCGCCATCGTCCGGGGTAGAACTGCGCTGAGCGCGGCCGCCGTGCTGGCTTCCGATCTGCGGGCGTCGGCTTCGCTCGTGCTTGCCGCGCTCGTGGCCGACGGCGAGACCATCATCGACCGCGTGTATCACCTCGACCGCGGCTATGAAAACATCGAGGAAAAACTGAAGGCCGTGGGCGCTGAGATTCGCCGCGTCGGCGACATCTTCCCCAAACGAGCGACGGCACCCGCTCGGTCTTGACGTGGCCTTGACCGTCGCTGCGTTCGACCCGACCAGGACGGCTTCCTCCCTTCCCGCAGCTCATGCTGACAAGCAGGGTGACTCGCCTCGAAATGCAGCCCTCACGGGTGACTTTCGTAATTCCTCCTTCCTCCCTTGCGTGTGGGATAACTGAGTTGCGGGCTGCGTTTGCAAGCCAGAATTGCGGGTCAAGGATCACGGGCCGCCGATCAGACGACAAGTCCAAGAGAGATGCGCGGAGAGTATGGAGTGCCGCTGCGTGCCGGCAGCGCCACAAGGAACCCCAGCTATGAAGGTCGTAGTTCTGTGCGGCGGATTAGGTACCCGGCTCCGGGAAGAAACCGAATTTCGCCCCAAGCCGATGGTCGAGATCGGGGGGCGACCCATCCTGTGGCACATCATGAAGATGTACGCCCACTACGGGATGCGGGAGTTCATCCTGTGCCTCGGATATCGCGGCAACATGATCAAAGAATACTTTCTGAATTACGAAGCGATGAACAACGACTTCAAGATTTGCCTGGGGCGCAAGTCGGCCATTCAATTCATGGGGGCGCATCGGGAACAGGATTTCGCCGTGACCCTCGCCGACACCGGGCTGGACACGATGACTGGCGGCCGGTTGCAGCGCGTGGCCCGCTATCTCGGGGACGACGATACGTTTTTGCTGACGTACGGGGACGGCCTCAGCGACGTGAACATTGGCGAGTTGTTGGAGTTTCATCGCCAGCATGGCCGTCTGGCGACGGTGACGTCGGTGCCGCCGGTGTCGCGCTTCGGAGTGCTCGAAACGGACGCTCGGGGCCAGGTGCAGCGCTTCATGGAAAAGCCCAAAGCGACGGGCCTGATTAGCGCGGGTTTTTTCGTTTTCAACCGGCGCGTGCTGGATTATCTTGGCGGCCCGGAGTGCATCCTCGAACGCGAACCGTTGGAGCGCTTGGCGCGCGAAGGTCAACTGATGGCCTATCGCCATGACGGATTTTTTTACGCCATGGACACCTACCGCGAATATCAGCACTTGAACGAACTGTGGGCGAGCGAGCAAACGCCGTGGAAAGTGTGGGCGGATTGAAATCATTCTGGAGAGATCGATCCGTTTTGGTTACCGGCGGCACCGGACTGCTCGGGTCGTGGCTCGTCAAGCAACTGATCGAGGCGGGCGGGAATGTTGTCTGTCTGGTGCGGGACTGGGTTCCGCAGAGCGAACTGGTGCGCAGCCGCGGCATCGAGCGAGTCAATATCGTGCGCGGAGATATCACCGACCGCGATCTCATCGAACGCGCGCTTGGCGAGTACGAAGTCGAAGTGGTCTTTCATCTGGCGGCACAAACGATCGTCGGCATCGCCAACCGCAACCCCATCTCGACCTTCGCGACCAACATCGAGGGAACCTGGAACCTGCTCGAAGCATGCCGGCGCTCGCCGAAGGTTGCGTCCATTGTGGTGGCGTCTTCGGACAAAGCCTACGGCGATCAGGAGAACTTGCCTTACGACGAGAGTATGCCGCTGCAGGGCCGTCACCCCTACGACGTGAGCAAGTCTTGCGCGGACTTGATCGCACAAACTTATGCCGCTAGCTACAACCTGCCGGTGGCGATCACGCGATGCGGGAATTTCTACGGAGGCGGCGACCTCAACTGGAACCGTGTGGTTCCGGGGACGATCCGCTCGATTATTCGCGGAGAGCGGCCGGTGGTGCGTTCCGACGGCAAGTTTGTGCGCGATTATTTCTACATTGAGGATGGCGCCTCCGCATACATGCTGCTCGCCGAGCGGCTGATGGCCGATGATGCTCTGCGCGGGCAGGCGTTCAATTTTTCCAACGAGAGCCAGATCAGCGTGCTCGAGATGGTGGACCTGATCCTGCAGAAAATGAAGTCGTCTCTGCGCCCCGAGGTGCTGAACCAGGCGAGCAACGAAATTCGACATCAATATTTAAGCGCCGAGCGGGCCCGCACCCTACTCCATTGGAAACCACAGTTCACGCTCGAATCCGGACTGGAGCGCACGCTCGCATGGTATCGCGAGTTTCTGGGCGCGCCCGCGGCCATGGCCCACGCCGGCGCAGGCAGAGGATAGCGCAGGCCATGTCGACACCAACGACGAGCAAGACTGCCAGCCAACTGCGCGAAGAAGTCCGCGCGATCGTCAAGCAGTACTACGAAGTCGCGCTGGCTCCGCAGGCGTTCGTGCCCGGCCAGAGTAGCGTGCCTGTCTCCGGAAAAGTGTTTGACAGCAGCGAGATCGAACATCTGGTCGAGGCCGCGCTCGACGCGTGGCTAACCACCGGGCGTTTTGCGGCCCAATTCGAACGCGAATTTGCCGCCTTCATGGGCGTGCGCTGCGCGTCGCTTGTCAATTCTGGATCCTCGGCCAACCTCGCCGCTCTCTCGTGCCTCACCTCGCCAGCGCTGGGCGATCGCAGGCTCCGCGCTGGAGATGAAGTAATCACCGTAGCGGCTGGATTTCCGACGACCGTCAATCCGATCATCCAGAACGGGCTGGTGCCGGTCTTTGTCGATGTTCACGTTCCGACTTACAACATCGACGCGACGCAACTCGACGCCGCGGTCTCGGATCGCACGCGGGCGATCACACTGGCGCACACGCTTGGCAATCCGTTTGACCTCGATGCGGTCATGGCTCTGGCCGCTAAACACAATCTTTGGGTGATCGAAGATTGCTGCGACGCGGTTGGATCCCTGTACAAAGGCCGATTGGTCGGGACATTCGGCCACTTCGCGACGACGAGCTTCTATCCCGCGCACCACATCACCATGGGTGAGGGTGGGTGCGTGCTGACGCAAGCCCCCGCGCTCAAGAAACTTGCGGAATCGTTTCGTGACTGGGGACGCGACTGCTGGTGCGATCCAGGAAAGTCCAACACCTGCGGCTGCCGCTTTCAATGGAAACTCGGCGACCTGCCCGCTGGATACGATCACAAATATATTTACAGCCACATTGGCTACAACCTGAAAGCGACAGACATGCAGGCCGCCGTCGGAGTCGCGCAGCTCAAGAAGCTGCCTGGATTTACCGCCGCCCGGCGCTCAAACTTCGCCAAACTGCATGAGGCGTTGCGCGATCTGGGAGATATTTTCATTTTGCCCGAGGCGACCGCTGACTCGGACCCAAGTTGGTTCGGCTTTCCTCTTGCGGTGCGAGAGGATGCGCCCACTACCCGGAGTCAGGTCGTGCGTTTTCTGGAGTCTCGCAACATCGCCACCCGCCTGCTGTTTGGCGGCAACCTGCTGCGTCAGCCCGCGTATCGCGACATTCAGCGCCGCGTGATTGGCGATTTACGGAACACCGACTTTGTCATGAACAACGTTTTTTGGATCGGCCTCTACCCCGGCATCACGCAATCGATGATCGACTACATGGCGGAGACCTTCCATCAGATTCCCAAAGCCGCCAGCGCCGGCCACGGAGCCTAGGCCGCGAAATCATGAGCCACGCGACGATGAACGGGACGACGACAAATCGGCTGGCAGGCGATCTCGACCGCATCCTCGAGCGCACCGAGCCTTTGTGGCAGGAGCTGCGCGGGCAGCGCATTCTGATCACGGGGGCCACGGGATTTTTCGGCTGCTGGCTGCTGGAAAGCTTTGCCTGGGCGAATCAGCGGCTGCACCTCAACGCCAGCGCAGTCGGGCTTTCTCGGCATCCTCAAGCGCTGGTGGAAAAAGCGCCGCACCTGGCGCAGGATTCCGCGATTTCTCTGCATTCCGCCGATGTTCGTCACGGTGACTTTCCGCAGGGAAGTTTTTCGCATGTGATCCATGCCGCAACCGAAGCCAGCGCCAGGCTGAACCACGAAAAGCCTCTGGTAATGTTCGACACGATTGTCGAAGGGACGCGGCGCGCGCTGCACTTTTCCGTCGCCAGTTCGGTTTCCAGATTTCTGCTCGTCAGCTCAGGCACCGTGTATGGAACGCAGCCGCCACAGCTCGCGCACGTCTCCGAGTCTTTCGACGGCGGCCCCGATTCCCTGAGTCGCGCGTCTGCCTACGCCGAGGGCAAGCGGGCGGCGGAAATGCTGTGTTCCCTGGCTGCGTCGCCCCGGTTGGCGATTCCAGTCGCGCGCTGTTTTGCTTTTGTCGGTCCCTACATGCACCTGGACGCGCATTTCGCCATCGGCAACTTCATCGGCGATGCGATGCGCGGTGAACCGATTGTCGTCAAGGGCGATGGCTCGTCCGTGCGCTCGTATCTCTACGCATCGGACCTCGCTGTCTGGCTCTGGACAATGTTGTTCAAGGGACAATCCGGACGCGCCTACAACGTGGGGTCAGAGGATGCGGTCACCATCGCGTCGCTTGCCGGTGAAGTGGCGGCGACCATGCCGCGACCGACTGAGGTTTCGATCGCTGGTCATCCGATTCCCGGGGCGCTCGTGCATCGCTATGTCCCGTGCACGGCGCGAGCGCAAAACGAATTGGGACTTCGAGCCGAAGTGCCATTGCGCGAATCGATCCGACGCACTCACCTCTGGTTTACGGGCAACGCATCCGCCCATGAGGAACATTCCAGGCCTGGTCTTGTAGCGCGAGGGGCCCATGCATAGCGCGGCTACTCTCGGTCCTCGGCCCCATCGCGCCTGCGGAGCCTGCGGAGCGAGCGGGCACACGGTTTGCCATCATCAGCGCTTCATCGTTCCCAACGGCTATCCTTTGCCCAGCGAATACAACGTGGTGGTCTGCCACCGCTGCGGCTTCGTCTATGCCGATCCGGCCGCCACGCAGCGTGACTA
>JAYUJG010000198.1:0-7881 GCA_043765355.1 Acidobacteriaceae bacterium
CTTCGGCTGGTATCGGGAAGTTAAGAGTATGCCGGCAGGCTACTCATATGTGAAAAAGGCGCCGAACATTCATGCGCTGTTCGGCTGGCTGCAGGTGGAGCGAAAGATCGTTCTGAGAGATCGGGAACGTCGGGAAGAGGTGCGGAGCGAGTTTCCATGGGCAGCCCACCACCCGCACGTTGCCGATGACTACGACGATGCGCCGAACGCCATCTACATCGCCCCAAAGCCCGGCTCGAAGGCAGATCGCTTGATCCTCAATGGCCGCGACACAGGACTGCCAGCCGCGGGTATGTTTCGCCGCTTCGATCCGGAAGTGCATACCTTGACCGCCAAAGACCGCTCTCGCTCAAGGTGGTGCCTACCGTCGTGGTTCTACCGCGATGGTGACCCTAAACTAGGTATGCATAAGAAGAAATCACGTTGGGAGGTTCAAAGCGATCCGAGGAACATTCACCTTCAATCGGTTGGAAAGGGACAGGAATTTGTGCTCGATTCAGGGGACTACGATGAGAAGCAGATCGGTAAGTGGGTCGAACGCATTGTTCGCGCAGGCCAGCGATAAGGTTCGCGCTAAACCGAGACCCATCTTGATCGACCTTTACATGGTCCTTCCGAAAATCTTCAGTTGATTAGCTAATTACAATTAGCCAACATTGGTCCATGGAAACTATCACCATCCACAAGGCCAAAACCGAGCTTTCGCGGCTGATTAAAAAGGCTTGCGCTGGCGAGGAGATCGTCATCGCGCGCGGCAAGACGCCGGTTGTGCGTTTGGTCGCGATTGAGAACAAAAAAGGTCAGCGCAGGCCTGGAGGCAGGGAAGGGAAGATCGAGATTGGGCCCGAATTCTTCGAGCCTCTGCCGCCGGAAGAACTGGATGCCTGGGAGTAATTTCGATTGCACCTCTTACTTGATACCCATGCGCTGATCTGGTGGAAGACGAACAGTCTCTCGCTCCCAGAGTCCGTCCGCCGCCTCATTTCGGACAAGCGAAACACGATCATTGTGAGCGCGGCATCGGCATGGGAGACTGCGATCAAAGTGCGGCTGGGAAGGCTCCCCGCCGTTTCCGATATCACGCGGAATTTTCAAGAGTATCTGGCGCAGTCGGGATTCGATGGGCTTCCGGTTAGTATCGAGCACGGGATTCGAGCGGGATCGCTTCCGGGACCGCAACGAGACCCATTTGATAGAATGCTGATCGCACAAGTACAAGCCGAAAATTTGACTCTTGTTAGGAACGAGCTAAGTTTCGACAGCTACGGCGTCAATCGTGCTTGGTAATGCGGCACCATTCGCTGCTCATATCGTCCGCCTGCTGCTAATCCGCACATCCTCAAAGGCTTACATTGACCGCGGGGTGCATCTTTCGATACCCTTGAAGCATCTTTACCGAAGAAGAATCGAAGCAGTGTACCCTAGTCATTAGTCATCAGTCATCATTTTTGAGGGATGCGACTTTGTCTGAGACCAAAACTCTACTACTGTTGAAGCCGCGCGGCTTCTGTGCCGGAGTGGTGCGCGCCATCGATATCGTCCGCATAGCGCTCGAAGCGTTTGGACGGCCGATCTATGTGCGCAAGGAGATCGTCCACAACCGCTTTGTCGTCGAAGAATTGCAGCAGAAGGGCGCGATTTTTGTTGATAGCGTGGACGAAGTGCCTGAGGGCGAACGCGTCATCTACAGCGCCCACGGCGTTTCTCCCGAAGTCCGCGAGGCCAGTAAACTGCGGAAGCTCCGGGTGATCGACGCTACGTGTCCGCTGGTCACTAAGGTGCATGTGGAGGCGGTGAAGTTTGCCAAGGAAGGCTATTCGCTCATTCTGATCGGCCATCGCGATCACGATGAAGTGATTGGGACGCTGGGCGAGGCTCCGACCGTGACGCAGGTGGTCGGTTCGCCTGCGGAAGTCGCGTCGGTGACATTGCCGAATCCTGACCGCGTGGCTTATCTTACGCAAACTACCCTGAGTCTGGATGAAACCCGTGACATTATCGGCGCGCTGCGCAAGCGGTTTCCGAATATCAAGGGTCCGGCGGCTCAGGACATTTGTTATGCCACGGAGAACCGGCAGGTTGCGGTGAAGCATGTGGCTTCTGACGCCGATTTGCTGCTCGTCGTCGGGTCGGATAACAGTTCCAATTCGAAGCGTCTTGTGGAAGTTGCGCGCAGTTTGGGCACTCCGGCGCATCTAATCGATGATTGCCGCGATATTCAGCCGCAGTGGTTGAATGGCGTGAAGACTGTGGCCTTGACCGCTGGAGCATCGGCTCCCGAACATCTGGTGCAGGAAGTGGTGGAATATTTGGCGGGAAAGGGCTTTGGCGACGTGCAGGAACTGGAAATCATGCCGGAGAATGTTCGTTTTGGATTGCCGCCTGAGATCGTGGCTACGATCGCCGCGGCTCCGGCCATTGCCGCCGAGATATAAGCGGAGACTGAATGGAATCGTCCTCCCCCATCAATCCGGCCTCCGCGCCGCAGATGCGATTCGGAAAGATTGACGACCTCGGAAGCCGGGTCGCCGTAGGCGTCGATGCGGCGCGCAATTATCTTTTCTCGCAGCAGCACGAAGAAGGTTACTGGTGCGGCGAACTCGAAGCCGACACCACGCTTGAATCCGATTACATCCTACTCCACACACTGCTCGGCACTGGCAATCAGGCGCGCTTTGACAAGGCTGCCCGCTACATCTTGAATCATCAGAATCAAGATGGCGGATGGAGTACCTACGCCAGCGGCCCTTCTAACATCAGCGCTTCGGTCAAAGCTTACTTCGGGTTGAAGCTGGCCGGATTCACAGCCGATCATCCGGCGCTAGCGCTTGCCCGCAAGAAAATCCTCGACATGGGCGGCGTCACCGAGGTGAATACATTTACCAAGATCTATCTCTGTTTCTTCGGCCAGTACGATTACGACGCGGTGCCTGCCGTTCCTCCGGAGATCGTGCTGTTTCCGAACTGGTTTTGGTTCAATATCTACGAGATTTCTTCGTGGTCGCGCGCCATTTTGGTGCCGCTTTCGATCTGCTACGCCAAGAAGCCCTTCAAGAAAATTCCCGACGGGATGGGAGTGGAAGAACTCTTCGTCGGCGGACGCGACAAGTCGCGCATGCATCTGCATTGGGATAAGAAGCTGTTTTCGTGGCGCAACTTTTTTTTGGTGCTGGATCGCATCGCGCACTGGTCCGAGCGCGTTCACATCCGTCCGTTGCGGTCGATTGCCTTGCGCAAGGCTGAGAATTGGATGCTGGAGCGCTTTGAGATGAGCGACGGTCTGGGAGCGATTTATCCCTCGATGATGAACGCGATCATCGCGCTGCGCTGCCTGGGGTATTCGGTGGACGATCCGCAGTTCATTCGAGCTGCCGACGAGTTCGAGAAATTGGGAATCGAAGAAGGCGATACGTTCCGAATGCAGCCCTGTATGTCTCCCGTGTGGGACACGGCCTACGCGCTGTTTGCCTTGGGCGAGGCGGGAGTTCCAGCCAACGATCCGCGCTTGGTGAAATGCGCCGACTGGATTTTGCAAAAGCAGGTCCGCAAGCCTGGAGACTGGAAAGTTAAGAACCCGAAAGGCGAGCCGGGCGGCTGGTATTTCGAATTCAATAACGAGTTTTATCCCGACGTCGACGACAGCGCCATGGTGTGTCTCGCGCTGAGCCGCGCCGAGCATCCGAACGGGCGTTATCAGGCGGAGTCGGTGCAGCGCGCGATCGATTGGATTTTGTCGATGCAATGCAAAGACGGCGGCTGGGCGTCGTTCGACAAAGACAACGACCGTATGGTGTTTCAGTACGTGCCCTTCGCCGATCACAATGCCATGCTCGATCCCGCGACGGTCGACATCACGGGGCGCATTCTTGAATGCCTTGCAACTTATGGATACGACCAGAACCATCCTGCGGTGCAGCGGGCGATCAAGTTTATTCGCAAAGAGCAGGAGCCGGACGGAAGCTGGTTTGGCCGATGGGGTGTGAACTACATCTACGGCACGATGCTGGTGTTGCGCGGTCTTGAGGCGATGAATGTCGATCGCAACGACCCCATGGTGCAGCAGGCGGCGGAGTGGATGCGATCGGTGCAGAATTCCGACGGCGGTTGGGGCGAGACGGTCGGATCGTACGACGATCCGAATCTCCGCGGCCAGGGTGACAGCACGGCGTCGCAGACCGCGTGGGCAATCATGGGACTGCTTGCCGTCGGCGACACGCGCAGCGAATGCGTGACGAAGGGCATGGTTTACTTGCTGCGCACGCAGAATAAAGATGGATCATGGGACGAGCCGTTCTATACAGGAACCGGGTTCCCCCGCGTGTTCTACCTGATGTATCACCTGTATCGCGAATATTTTCCGCTGATCGCACTGACCGCGTATTCGAAGGTGATGGCGGAGAAGGGCAGCAGTTAACAGTTAGCTAAGCTGATCTGCGTGGACTACGGGCTAAGACTAAATGCTAAATGCTAAATGCTAAATGCTGGCTTTCGTCACCGGTGCCACGGGATTTCTCGGCAGTCATGTTGCGCGCGTCCTGGCTGAACAGGGAGCGCAGTTGCGGCTGCTGGTGCGGCCGACCAGCGATCTGCGCAACATCGAGTCGCTGAGCGCGGATCGGGTGATCGGCGACCTGCGCGACCCGGATTCTATTTCAAAGGCGCTTTCCGGCTGCGAGGTTGTCTTTCACGTCGCCGCGGACTATCGGTTGTTTGTGCGAGATCCCGGCGAGATGTATCGCTCGAATGTCGAGGGCACGCGGGCGTTGCTTGAGGCGGCGCGGAAGCAAGGCGTGAGACGGGTTGTCTACACGTCGAGCGTTGCGACGATGGGCTTTCATTCGAGTTCAGGTTCAAGTAACGATAGTGTCGCCGACGAACAGAGCCCGGTCGGGATCGCGGACATGATTGGACATTACAAGCGATCGAAGTTCATGGCCGAGCAAGTGGCCGTCGATGCTGCCAAGTCAGGAGTCGATGTGGTGATTGTAAATCCGACGACGCCGATTGGAGAGCGCGATATCAAGCCGACCCCGACGGGGAGAATCGTTCTGGACTTTCTGAAGCGAAAGTTTCCGGCGTACGTGGAAACGGGATTGAACCTGGTGGATGCGACGGAATGCGCGCGCGGTCATGTTCAAGCGCTGGAAAAGGGAAGACCGGGCGAGCGCTACATTCTGGGCGGAGAAAATCTTACGCTGAAGGAGATTCTGGATAAGCTGGCTGTGATCACGGGATTGAAGTCGCCGACCGTGAAGCTGCCCTACGTGTTTGCCTTTGCCACGGGAGTTGTCGACGAGATGGTAATGGGCAGGCTTCTCGGGCGCGAGCCGCGAGCTACGATCGATGCGGTTCGCATGGGGCGCAAGATGATGTTCGTAACCTCGGCGAAAGCGGAAAGAGAATTGGGCTGGCGTTCGGTTTCCGTAGATGCGGCTTTGCGGCGGTCGGTCGAATGGTTCCGTGGCAATGCGTATGTCTAGCGATCTGCAAAAGGCTGGGCACATGGCTAAGATTGTCATCGTGGCAGCCATGGAGCGTGAGGTAAAACCCCTGATTCGAAACTGGAAAGTCACGACACTGGAACACTCAGGAAGGCGATTCCGAGTTTTCGAAAGCGGCGACGCATCTCTGATTTGTGGTGGGGTTGGCGCCGCCGCCGCTCGCCGGGCGACCGAAGCCATGATTGCAGAAATGAAACCCGATCTCGTCCTGTCCGTCGGTTTTGCCGGAGCGCTTGACGCTTCGCTGCAAGTCGGAGACATCATCGAGCCGCGGACCATCATCAACGCCGCCGACGGTGTACGGACAGAGGTCGCGGCCGGTGCGGGAATTTTAGTAAGTTCCGCGACTGTAGCTGGCAAAGAGCAAAAGAGTCGTTTGGGTAAAACGTACGGCGCAAGTGCAGTCGACATGGAAGCGGCATCCGTGGCGAAAGGAGCGCAGGCGCGAGGAGTCGAGTTCGCCGCTTTGAAGGCCATTTCCGATGCCGCAGATTTCAGCTTGCCGGCGCTGGATCGTTTTGTTGCCGACGATGGAACCTTTCGCTCCGGCAGTTTTGCATGTCATGTGGCCTTGCGCCCCTGGCTTTGGGGAACGACGATGGCCTTGGCGCGCAATAGTTCGAAGGCGAGCGCGGCTCTTTGTAGTGCGATCACAACTTATCTTTACCTTGATCGTGAGAACAGTTTTCGTCCGAGTGTGCCCGCCGAGTCGTTGGTGGCGCAGTTGAATCTAAGTAGATCTGAATCAGCGTTCGCTAGCGTGCGTACCGGCACCGGCGCCGAGCCTCATACTCGAACTCAGGCAGCACAACAGAGGAAGCAATAATTTCTACCATGGCAATTGCTGGAACACTGTCACTCGAACGCGAGAAGCGAGAAATTCCCTCCACGATGCGCGCCGCAGTCTATCGCGGCGTCAACGATGTGCGTCTGGAAGAGGTGTCAGTTCCCGAAGTTGGGCGGGGAGAGGTTCTCGTCCGCGTCCATACCTGCGGAATCTGTGGCACGGATCTCAAGAAGATCGCAAGCGGCTCCCACTCTGCGCCGCGCATTTTTGGTCACGAGACTTCCGGTGTCGTCGCGAAGGTTGGCGAGGACGTTCGAAAATTTGTTGCGGGCGACCGCGTGGTGATTTTCCATCACATCCCGTGCGGAACGTGTTACTACTGCCAGCACAATACCTTCGCCCAGTGCGCCACTTACAAGAAGGTTGGCTGCACTGCCGGGTTCGAAGCGTCCGGCGGAGGATTTGCGCAATACGTTCGAGTGATGGATTGGATCGTCGAGAAGGGTATGGTGCGTATTCCCGACGGCGTCAGTTTCGAACAAGCATGCTTTGTTGAACCGGTGAATACCTGCATCAAAGGAATCGAGACCCTCCGTCTGGAGAAGGACGAGACCGTACTGGTGATGGGGCAGGGTCCGATTGGACTTATTCTGGCGACGTTGGCTAAGAAGGTAGGCGCTCGGGTGATTACTTCCGATTTGCATCCGGCGAGGCTTACAATAGCTCATAGCTTTGGTCACACCATTACGATTGACGCTTCGAAGGCTGATGCTGGACAGACTGTGCGCGAAATGACCGAAGGGCGCGGGGCTGACGCGGTGATCCTGGCCGTAGGAAGGAATGGCCTGATCCGGCCTGCCATGGATGCGACGCGTCCCGGGGGCCGTGTATTGCTCTTTGCGCAAACGGTGCACGGCGAAGCAACGATTGATCCGGCGGCGGTTTGCGTCGACGAAAAGGCTTTGCTCGGATCGTATAGTGCATCGGTCGAGGTACAGGACGATTCGGTGCGGTTCGTCATGAACCGGGAGATGGATTTGGAACGGCTAATCAGCCACCGCTTCCCGCTCGAAAGCAGCGTGGAAGCGCTCAAACTGGCTGCCCATCCTCAACCGGATTCGATGAAGATTGTCATCCAACCGGGCAGTGCGTGGGAAGGACTTCAACTGTGAATGGCAAGATGACTGCTGCCGTCCTCTACGGCAAAGAAGATATCAAGATCGAGAAGGTGCCAATCCCGCGTGTGGGTGACGGCGAAGTGCTGGTTAAAGTCCATGTGGCGCTGACTTGCGGCACGGACTTGAAGGTCTATCAGCGCGGCTACCACGCCCGCATGATTGTGCCGCCGGCGTTGTTCGGACACGAATTAGCCGGCACCGTCGAGGAAGTCGGCGACGGCGTGCGCGGATTTAAGAAGGGCATGCGCGTGGTCGCGCTCAACTCCGCTCCTTGCGGTATGTGCTTCTATTGCTCGAAGCACCAACTCAATCTTTGCGAAGACCTGCTGTTCAACAATGGTGCCTACGCCGAGTACATACGAATTCCGAAGCGGATCGTCGAAGCGAATATGCTCGTCGTGCCGTCGAACGTCAG
>JAYUJG010000199.1:0-5852 GCA_043765355.1 Acidobacteriaceae bacterium
CCGGGCAGCGTCGCGCCTTCCGCGGACTTCGCAACCTTTACCTTGACGATCGGCGCGTCGGGCGCGGTGACTTCGGCGGGCCTCAGCACGGCGTATTGCGAAAATACTTCGCTATAGACCTTGGTGACCAGGTGATCCTGGCCGGTTGCGTCATGACGCCATACTTGCCCGAGTTGGATGCTCTTTACGGCCACAGGTTTTTTCCTTTGAGTTTCAGACTACCCACGCGAGCACCGACCCGTCAATTGCAGCTCGGTTGCCTTAAGTGGGCACCGGCGCAAGCCAGCGGCTTTGTTACCATGAACCTCGACGTAGCAGGAGGACAAAAACCATGCCCCGCGGAAATGCACCGCGCCAGCCAAGCCGCAGCGGACGCCAGGAAGGTGCCGACCGTGCGAAAGGCGCACCATCAAAAGGCACAGCCGCACACCGCCCACCCAGAAGAGCGACCGCGCCCCAAAACAAAGCTGCGCCCCGAGCTGCAGACATCACCGTCCGCGGCTCCGCCCGCCGATCTACCCGCGGCTCTAACCACGATCCTTTGGCACCTGAGCGCGTAGCCCGGATTATCGCCGGTCTCGACGCGCTCTATCCCAACGCCACATGCGCTCTGATCCATCACAGCGCTTGGGAACTGGTTGTTGCCACGATTCTTTCCGCGCAGTGCACCGACGTCCGCGTCAACATGGTCACGCCCGGACTGTTTGCGAAATATCGGACCGTGCAGGATTTCGCGGCGCTCGAGCCCGAACAACTCGAGCCTGAGATTCGTTCGACTGGCTTCTTCCGCAACAAAGCGAAATCGGTGGTCGGCGCGGCTCGCAGAGTCGTCACCGATTTTAGCGGGACCGTCCCACAAACCATGGACGAGCTGCTCACTCTTCCTGGAGTGGCTCGCAAGACGGCGAATGTTGTGCTTGGAACGTGGTTCAAGAAAAATGACGGGGTCGTCGTGGACACGCATGTGACCCGAATCTCACGGCGGCTGGAATTAACGCAACAGGAAGATGCCCGCAAAATAGAAGAAGATTTGATACGGATTATTCCCCGCCCCCGATGGACGGATTTTTCCCATGAAGTGATCTGGCACGGACGCAAGCTGTGTGTGGCTCGACGTCCAAAGTGTGCGGACTGCTCACTGGAAACGCTTTGTCACGCCTCGGATAAGACTTGGTCTACGGTTGCAATGCGCCCGAAGGCGCTGCCCTAGCAAGCCGAGTGGGAGAAGCGCCGGACTCCCAATCTGAGTTTCCCTAAGAATGACACCGGTATCGTAAGATTCTCTGTGCTTGTCTTCTGGATTCTTTTCAACCTGTTCGTCGTGGCGATGCTGGTGCTCGATCTCGGCGTGCTGAATCGCCGATCACAGCGCGTCAGTTTTCGCAAAGCGCTCGCCTGGTCGGGAATCTGGATCGCGCTCGCTGCTGCGTTCGCGATAATCGAGTTGTTCTGGCACGGACGCACGCAATCGCTCCAATTCGTCACCGGCTACGTTATCGAACTTTCGCTCAGCGTCGACAACCTGTTCGTGTTTCTCGTCATCTTCCGCTACTTCAAAGTCCCCGGCGAGTATCAGCACAAGGTGCTCGTCTGGGGGATCCTGGGAGCGCTGCTGATGCGTGGCGTGTTCATCGTAGCGGGAGTGACCCTAATCGCCCGCTTCGCCTGGATCACATACGCATTCGGCGCCCTGCTCATCTATTCCGGAATCAAGCTGCTGCGCCAGGGAGATGAGGAAATCCATCCCGAGAAGAACCCCGTGCTGCGTCTGTTCCGCCGTATGTTTCCGGTGACCCAACAATTTGTAGGCGCGCAATTCTTCACTCGAAGAGACGTCGTGTGCGCGACTCCGCTGTTCGTGGTTCTTCTGCTCGTTGAAACCAGCGACATTTTTTTTGCGGTAGATTCCATTCCCGCCGTGCTCGCCATCACGACGAACGCCTTTATTGTCTACACCTCGAACGTGTTTGCGATTCTAGGTTTGCGCTCCATGTATTTTGCGCTCTCGGGAATGATGGGCCTATTTCACTATCTTCACTACGGATTGTCAGTGGTACTGATTTTCATCGGCCTCAAGATGCTGGGTTCGCACTACGTGAGCATTCCAACCGTTTGGGCGTTGGTGATCGTGCTTTTGGTACTGAGTGTTTCCGTTCTCGCTTCGATGATGAATCCGCAGAGAGAGCTGGTTGAGTAGAGCAGGGCGCGTGTTGGCGGACACAGGCTCACATCTCGCAGCTCAGAGCGTTTTCTTCATATCCGACAAAACGTTTCATTCCCTTACGCTATGATGAATCTTCATGATTAGCGTCCCCATCGCAACGCCATCGCGATCCTATGAAGTGCTCATCGGCAGCGGACTGCTTGCCCGCGCCGGAGAATCGCTGGGCAAGATTATTGGAAGCCGCCGCGTATTTATCGTTACCGTCCCGCCGGTGCGGAAGCGCTGGGCGAAAACATTGGTGAAGTCGCTTTCGGCTGCGAGAATCGACGCCGAGATTCTCGAAATGGCCGACGGCGAGCGTTCAAAACGTCTTACCACGTTGGAGAAGCTGGCGGATAAATTAGTAAAACAGGGAGCGGATCGCGACGTCATGCTGATTGCGCTCGGCGGCGGTGTAGTGGGCGACGTCACTGGATTCCTGGCGTCGATCTACATGCGCGGTGTGGATGTCATTCAGATTCCGACAACGGTGTTGGCGCAGGTGGATGCCGCAATTGGCGGCAAGACCGGCGTCAATCTGGTATCGGGGAAAAATCTGCTCGGTACGTTCCACCAACCGCGCGCGGTTCTGGTCGACCCTACCGTCTTAGAAACGCTACCATCGCGCCAATACCGTGCCGGCCTCTATGAGTCGTTGAAATGCGGAATCATCGGCGATCCCGGCCTGTTCAGCCTGTTTGAAGAAAAGCGCCGCGAGCTGCTTGATCGCGATCCAACCGTCGTCGAGAAAGTGATCGCCGATTCCGTGCGCCTGAAGGCGACGGTGGTAAGTTCCGACGAGCGCGAGGGTGGCCTGCGGCAAGTGCTGAATCTCGGCCACACCATCGGTCATGCGCTTGAAGCCGAGACGCGCTATACGGGGTTGCTCCACGGAGAAGCTGTCGCCTGGGGCATGATCGCCGCCACGCATATCGCGCTCTCCACGGGCAAGCTCGACAGTGTCACCGCCGGACGCATTACGAACGCCGTCTTGGGTTTCGGCCGGTTGCCGCGGATGAACTGGCAGACCGCGAACATCGTCAAGAGATTGCGCTCCGACAAAAAAGCGCGGCAGGGAGTCGTGCATTTTATTCTTCCGCGCGAGATCGGCAAGGTTGAGATCACGAGCGACGTGCCGGAAGCCATCGTCCGCTTGGCAGTAGACGAGATTCGGAAGCTGTCGCGAAATTGAATTCCGGAGAGACGCGGCTGGCCGCGTCTTCCCTTGGCACAAAGACGCAAGGCTGCACGGCGACTTACGACGCAGGACAAAGTACGGGGTGCGACACACGGCGCTGCAACGCGCGACACACACGGCGCGCGGCCGCACGCAGCGGGAGACGCGGCAAGCCGCGTCTCTACGGGATGGGCGTTTAAGACGATGACTCAGGAGATCAATCAACGGGTCGTGGGCGCGGCACCAGCCGGGGCGTTTGACCGCGAATCGGCAGCCAAGGCTGTGCGCGAGATGTTTACTTCGATCGCGCCGCGCTACGATCTGCTGAATCACGTTCTCTCGCTCAACATTGACCGATTGTGGTGGTGGCGCACGGCGCGAAGATTCGACGCGATTCTGCAGCGGCCGGACGCATGCGTGCTCGATCTATGCTGCGGCACTGGAGACATGACGTTCGCCCTACGCCGGCGCGCTGTTTCAAGTACTGCGACAATTCTGGGCGCAGATTTTTCTCACGCCATGCTGCAACGCGCCGCGACGAAAGGAAAGGGCACAACGCTGCGCTGGATCGAGGCCGACGCGCTCCAGTTGCCTTTTCCCGACGAAAACTTCAATCTGGTGACGTCGGCGTTCGGCTTTCGAAACCTCGCCGACTACGATGCGGGATTGAGTGAAATTGCCCGCGTCCTGGCTCCCGGCGGAGAAGTTGGCATCCTCGATTTTGGAGAGCCGCGTGGATTCATCGGCTACGGCTATCGCCTTTATTTCAAGAATGTTCTGCCCGCGATTGGGACGATGCTCTCGGGGGTTCGAGGTCCTTACGCCTATTTGCCGGCCTCGGTTGAGCGCTTTCCAGCGCCCGAGGAAATGCTCGGACGCATGCGACAAGCGGGATTTCGCGAGGCGACGTGGACTCCGTACTCGTTTGGCATTGCGGGACTGTACCGCGGAGTGAAGTAAGGTAACCGGCGAGGCGGCTGCGGAAAAATGCGTGTTCCGGAGAGAACAAACACCCCGGGGCTTAAGCCCGCAACGATTTTCGCCGCTTGCGTGGCGCTGAAGCGCCACTCTTCCACTGAGATGAGGACGTTTCGCAACCTTTCCGCAACCTTCCCGGCTGAGAAAAGTCAAAGGCTTAACCATAGGGGGCACAGAGGTCACGGAGGGAGCCAAGTGTTTTTTCTCCTGAACTACTCGGCGCACTCCGCGTCTCGGCGGTGAAAGGTTAGTTGCGCTGGAATGAATCCGCGAAAGCCTCAGCGTTGGTTTTCGTCATCACGCGCTCGTAGTCGTCGCCGAGAAACTTCTTCAGCCGGTCGGTATTCATGATGTACTGTCCCGTCATGTAGGGAACCGCGTCCGGCGGAATCGTCGAAATCTTCCAGCTCCACAACAACTCGAGCACGCGGCGCATTCCCCATTGCCCGGGGACGCGCAGCAATTTAGCGTGCGCCAAGGCAATGCACTGCGCGAAGGTGAGAGCGTCACCGCGGGCGGCAACATTCAAAATCGTCAGCCGTTGCGCTTCCGGCTCCCGTTTCAATATCCACGCGATCAGGCGGGCCATGTCGTCCACGTGGACGAACTGAATTTTGTTGTCCAGATATTGCTGGCCAAAGGGCAACATGCACGGCAGCCGCTTCGCCGCCGCCCGCATGCGCGCCGCTCGCGACCCTTTACCGTTGGGGGTTCCGCGAAACGCTCCCATCAAATAGTTTTCGACCGTCGCGCCCGCAAAAATGTGCGGACGCAAAATAAATACGCCGCAGCCGCGCAGCGACGGCGCACGCTGCTGCACAACAAGATCGCTTTCCTTTTTGTGGAGCGCGTAGGGCAGCGTGTGCGCTTCGAGCGGCGCATCTTCACCGACTGCCTCGATCAGATCAGAACCATACGCCGATACGCTGCTCGGGAAGACAAACTGCCGCACGCCGGTGCCCGCACTCCGGTTGGCCTCGGTGATCGCTTCCATCACTCGCGCCGTACCCGCCACGTTGATCCGCCACATCCGGTCGACGTCGAGAACTCCCGAACGCTGCGGATCGATCACAAACGCCAGGTGCACGACCGACACAGGCTGCACTTCGCGCAGCAGCAGGAGTAACTCTCGCGCGGATTCTTCCGTCGCCAAATCAAGCGGCACAAAGCGGTCGATCGGCGCGTGCACCGGAGGCGTGACATCAATCCCCACAACTCGATAATCCGAGAGTTGCGGGATGAGCCGCTGGCCAAGATTGCCCGAAACGCCGGTGATTAGGATGACTGGTTTTACTGTATCCATTGAGTCGGAGTCTTTTAGTCGGGATCTTCGACCTGTTGCGCAGGCGGCTTTGCTCCCCGTGGAAGCGGGGGCATGCCAGGATTTCGACTCGGACCAAAGTAAGCGTCGTTCAAATCGACATAGCCCTGAAAACTCTGCATGCTCTCGCGAAAGCGCTGGCCCGAGATTGCGTTGCGGATTTCAACTTTCAA
>JAYUJG010000200.1:0-7458 GCA_043765355.1 Acidobacteriaceae bacterium
GCATCGGATTCGGGCCCAGCCTCCGAGTCGGGCTCGCCCATGCGTCCCTTGTCGGCAAGGCGGGCGAGCGGGGTGTCTGATTTCAGCCAGAGTTTGAAGTCAAAATATAACGGGTAGAGAAAATTCATGAAGCGCACTGGCAGCGACAACGACGAACGCAGCTCGGCAGCCGGTGTTTCGAGTGCGTACCCGGTGTCGACCAGCAGGGTGCCGATGCTTGACTCGATGTGGCGGACTTGCGGCGCGGTGAACATGCGCTTCCAGCGGCCGATGGTGGCAGCCTCGGTCTCTTTGCCGTCGCCGCGAAACGACGAGTTTGGATTGTTCACCGATCCGAGCGCGACTTGCTGAATGCGATCGTAGTCCAGATCATGCTCGATGAATTTGCCAATACGCTCCAGCGTTTCGCGGGGATTCTGCACCAGGTCTTCGTAGTGAACCTCGAGGTAATCGCCGCCCATCGACTGACCGTAGCGCCGGCCCTTGCCGACGATCCAGCGCCAGAAAATCGCGGGGACCAGGAAACCGCGGCTGCGGTCCCATGGCAGCGGACGAATCCATCCGATGCGATGCAGCGAAGCGGTGACGTCGCGGCCGTCGCGGATGATGTGGACCACGAGCGCGTCGGGAATCAGTTTCTTAATCAGCGGAAGATAGAGCAGATGGAGCGGCGTGGACTCGGCCCAGCGCTGCGCGCCCTGTTTTTGGGCGATGGTCTCCATCACAATGCGCAGGAAGTCGCCGGCATTGCGGCAATCCCGCATCACGCGGGCCTCGATGTCTTTGGGGGCGAGTCCGGTGCGCTGAAACAGTTTGCTGGCGTAGTAGGCGTCCAGCAACTGGCGGCGATTGCCGCGACTCGCGAGGGTGCCGAAGCGCAGGCCCAGCAGGTTAAAGGCGTTGCTCTCGGCGTGATAGACGGCGAAGCCTCCGGCGGAAAGCAGCGTGTGATAAAGGAATTTTGTTCCCGAGCGTCCGCAGCCGAGGACAAATACGGGCGCCGTGGCGCGCGTGGCCGGCTGCCCGGGTACTGCCGCAGGCGATGCCGGATGAGTTTCGGCGTCGCCTTCGACCTCGGCTCTGATTTTGTCGATCACGCGGGAATTCATGACCATACCTATCCGACCTCAGAAGCAATCCGGCCTTAGGAGCGAACCGGCTCAACGACCGGTTCCCGCTCCTCTTCGAGTTCGAGAGCCGAGAGATTTGCCAGCCGTCCGACTGGCGTGTGCAACTTCATCCACAACTTACCGCCCAAGAATGCCGGATACATGCCGCGCATCCAAAAATACTTCAAGCTCTGGCTGCGTTCGGCGAGGGGCAGTGATAGCTCATATCCATTTTCCTTGAGGCAGCCGCCCACGGTGGCCTCGATCGCGGCGACGTCCTGGTGCGCGAGACGTTCTTTCCAGCGTCCGAGCGGATTAAGTTTTTCTTTGGCGCCTTCTTCGCGAAACGAAGAATTCGTTTCCGACAAGCGGCCCAAACCGGCGCGCTGAATTTTGTCGTAGTCGAGATCGTGATCCAGAAAGCCCCCAAGTCTGCCGAGCGTTTCGTGTGGTTGCGTCATCAAGTCTTCGTAGCGAATCTCGATGTAGTCGGCGGGGAACTGGCTGCCGTGCTTGCGGCCCTGGTGAATCATCCACTCCCAATAGAGTGCAGTTGCGACCAGGCTGTCGGTCTGCCCGCGGTCCCAGGGGAGCGGGGTAAAGCCGCCCATTTTCTTGAGCGAGAGCGCGATGTCGCGTCCGTCGCGGATGATGTGCACGAATAGCGCGTTCGGAATGTCGCGCTTCACCCGCTCAACGTGCAGCACAGTATCAGGATCGTAGACGGCCCAGCGCGGCATTTGCTGGCTTTGGGCCACCGAATCCATGACGACGCGGATGAAGTCGCCGCCGTTGCGGCAGTCATTCATAATGCGTTCGGACAACTGCCCGGCATCGAGGCCGGTGCGGCGGAACCCCTTGCTGCGGAGCCAGGTTTCCAGGATTTTGGCGCGATTGGCGTGGCTCTCCATCGAGCCAAAGCGAGGGATCAGAATTTTGTAAATTGGCAGAAAACCGCGGTAGATGGCGAACCCGCCGGACGACAACAGCATGTCGTAGAGCAAGTTTGTGCCGGAACGGTGACAGCCCATCACGAAGACAGGAGCATGCTGGCGATCGCTTGGGCTGGACGCGGACACTCTAAAAATCTTATCACGCTGAGTGGAACGGACTGTTTGAAAGGCTTGTGAAAACAGGGGTTACGGAGGTCACTCGCGATTCTGCTTCGCCCGCCGGCGGGGTGCGGTTGGGAGAGCGGGGAAGCTCCCCACAGCGACGATCTCTTCTGGGTAGGAAGCACAGGCTAAGGCCTGCGCTCCAGTCGAGCATGTCCCGCCGCCGCTTTGACGTGCATCAACTGGGGGAGTTCCATGAACGGTTTCCCTTCCAGTTCCTTGGGAACCTCGAGGAGTTCATGTTTCTCACCCTTGGCGGGCACGTATCGATAGGCGGAGTAACAGTTTGCTTGATCGTGGTTATTTCAACAAACACCGCCAGTTTCTACTCCACCCCAGCAATGGCGGCCTCGACGCCGTCGATATCCGCGCCGAGGTCACGGCCATCGGACGCAGCGCCTGCTCCGGGAGAAACTTTCGGACAGCCCGGGCCCTTCCCATTGCAGAGCCTGGGATCCTTGCTCACGCTGTCTTTGAGGTCGCGGACGCCCGCCGCTTCTGCCGATCCCACGATAAAATTTCCTTTAGGAAACGATTCATGGGCGCTGACGATCAGGTTCTTCTCAAATTTGAAGGGGTCAAAGCAGGCTCGTATCAAGGCTTCCGCGCCCTGCGCCTGACTCTTGCCAGCGCAACTTTCAGGACCGCCGCCCGCCGAGCCGACTGGGCGCTCCGCACCGGTGGAGAACACGCTGTTGGTGATCGAGAAGTTGGCCAGCTTCGCTCCCGGATTCAGAACGGAGAGTAGTCTGCCGGTGACGAAGGCGGTGACGTGGTCGATCTGAATGTCGTGCAGCGGCGGTTGCCAGGAAACGAGAATCAGGAACGCGCCGCCGCCTTTGTAGTCTTTGCCGTGCAGATTGTCGGCGAAGATGTCGTGAATGCTGTAGCGTCCACCGTCGGCCGAAAACGCCCCGCCTTGCGATGACGGCGCGTTGGCGATCTGAAGGACTCCGGCAACATTTCGGATGCGGTTGTAGCGGATGGTGACATCGTTGACGCGGCAAACCGGGCACTGGCCGCCCTGACTCTTCGGCGTGAGCAGAATGGAAAATCCGGTCTGGCTGAAACCTCCCCAGGTGTTCTCCATCAGATTGGCCTCGACCAAAACGCGGATGGCGCTTTTTAGTTCGAGATTGTTTTTCACGATGAAGGCCTGTCCCGAGGCGGCGGCTACGTAGCCGGGTTCGCCTTCTTTCCACAGCATGGGGCGGAAGAGGTGATTGCGGCGGATTTCGATGTCGGTTGGAACCTGGGTGGCGGCGCTGCCGCCGAACAGAATGTTCTCGCCCGCCGACTCGATGAAGTTGTTGTAGATCTTGATGGTGGAGATGGGTTCGTCGCCTTTACCGCCGCCAATGCCGGTGGCGTCGGTGCATTTTCCTGTGCGTGCGATGCAATTAAGGCCGCTGATGTAGGAGTTGATGACAGCGACCATTCGCGCGCCGTCGGGCATGCCGACTGCGTGCGCTACTTCCTTGCCCTCCGCGGGATGAAACCAGTTGCGGTCAAAAATGATGTGGTCGCCGTGCTCGGTCGTCACCAAGCGGCTGATATCGGCGTCGGCAGGCGTGGTCCACTCGATTCCGATGAAGCGGACGTGATCGCCGACGGATACGCCAGCGGGACGGACCAGGACAATCGTTGCCAGCAGCTTGGCGGGTCCGCCCGCCGGTTGCGCGTACCCAGGACGGCCGGGAAGGCTTGCGACTCCGGCCCAGGCGGGAGATATGCGTGAGCCTTCGGGCGGAAGCTTGTCGTCGGGCGTGTCGGTGCGGATGGTGACGTAGTGCTGGTCGTCGCATTTCTTCGCCGGCAGATCCCTTACTTCAAAAGAAGCTCCGGCGGCTAGAAGCAGAGTGTCGCCGCACTTGGCGTGTTCGAGGGCGCTGGTCAGATCGGACTTTGTGGCGACGTGAATTTGTTTTCCCGGAGATGGCGTGCCGTCGAGCGCGGTGTAGTAGCAAGCTCTGGGGAGTTCGGCGGGCCCGTCTTTGGCGCCAAACTGTGCCATGTTCCCCTTGCCGCAATAGGCGTTTTCAGCGGTGGGAGGCGCCTCGGCCAGCGTTGGCAGCGTGAAGCCGGCGACCATAGCCGAAATCATGCAGAGAACACGGAAGCGTCGCGCTACGGCTTCCACCATGATAAAAGACCGAGGGGAGGGGAAAGGGAGGGGCGGCATAGTTCGGTTTCTCCTAATGTTGCACGCCCCGCGCATGCATTGGCACTCACCGCGGAGAAAGCCTTCTATCCACAGTGTACTGAGTTGACTCGATGATAGCACGGTGGGGATGGATCAACCGGTACAGTGCGGCTGGCGAGGCGGCCGAGTAGAGACGCGGCAAGCCCACTCTCAACGCATGGGGATTTCCCGATGGAAGCCATTTGCCAATTCTCCCGGCGCGCGGCGCTCTAGAAAAGAGAAGGTCCGCGGCGAGCCGCGGACCTTGGTTGGGGAAGGGAACATCCGTCGACGTGAAAAGTTATTCGACGTTTGCCAGCGCTGCGTTAAGTCCGACGATATCGGCTCCGAGATCTTTGCCGTCGCTGCCCTTGTTCTTATAAGGGCTGCTCGACTGCAGCTCGTAGTTGCCGGCATTGCCGTTGTTGTAGTTGACGAACCCGGCATCGTTGAAGGTTTGCGGGAACAGGTTGCTCGACGCCGAAGGATACGACGACGGTGGAAATGCCGGTGGTGTCGCGACCAGGGCGTTCGTGGTGAACGTAAAGGTCGTGAAGCATTTGGTGATGCTCGTGATCGGCACGTCGTAGTAGGCGCAGTTGGCCTTGCCGCCACCGGTGTTCCACACCGGATGCGGGCTGGTACCGATCATGTTGTTGGTAAAGACAAAACCAAACATAGGCGAACCCTGGTAAATGTTTCCCATCACGAACATGTGTCCAGCAGGATCGGGGAAGGCTGTGACGTGATTGATGGTGACACTGTTGAGCGGGTTCGTGGGCCACATGTTCATGATTTGGAATACGCTACCGCCACCGACGTATTTCGTGCTGAGATCGTCGATGACTACGTCATGAATGCTCCAGCGTTCTCCGGCCAGTGCCGGGGCGCCGTTCTGTCCGTTGCCGGAGATGGCGGTGGCCATCTGGATTCCGGCTCCCGCGTGAGAGATGCGAGTGTAGCGAATCGTGACGTCGGTGACCTGACACAGTGGGCAGACATTGGTGCCGTCCGGCTGATGCTGGTTCTTTGGAGTGAGCAGAATGGCGCTGCCGTTCTGGCTGAAGCCTCCCCAGTTGTTTTCCATCAGATTCGCCTCGATCAACACCCGGACCGCGTTCTTGATCTCGAGGTGATTCTTGACGCTGAAGGGGTTGCCATTGGGTCCGCCCACGAAGGGCTTGTTGCCCGGCATCCATTGCCACGGCTTCCAGAAGTGATTGCCCAGGATCTGGATGTCCGCGGGACTCATGGTAGCCGCTCCGCCACCGAACAGAATCGCCTCGGTGGATGCCTCCAGGAAATTATTCTGGATTTTGAAGGGGCCATCCTGTGTGTTGCTGTTGCCGCCGGCGATAGCGTGAGCGTCAGTGCACTTGCCGCTGGCTGAGATGCAATGGAAATCGCTCAAGTAAGAATCAATCACGGCTGCATTGGTCGCCCCATCCAGGCTGACGCCGAGATGAGTTTCGTCCTGCGCCGTTCCGTGGAGCCACGAGCGGTCGACCACGATGTGATCCGCCGTGCCTTTAGTCGAGATCAATCGCGATGACCCCGTAGTTCCGGCGGCGCGAGTCACTTCCAGTCCGATAAAACGGTAATAGTTGGCTCCGTCCTCGATTTGGAATGGACCGTCGCCCTGTGCATCGATCTGTACTTTCGCCATCACATTCTTTGGATTGGTGCAGCTATACTGCGGACGTCCCGTGAGAGACCCGACCCCCGCGTAGCAAGGCGTGGCGCGCTGCCCTTCGGCGGGCAATGTGCTGTCCGAAGAACTACTGCGAATGATGATCCAATGACGATCGTCGCAGCCCTTGGCCGGTACCGTGAACTTGCCGCTGAAGGTTCCACCCGCTTGCAACTGGATGACGTCGCCGCAGTGCGCGTTGTTCAATGCCGATTGCAGATCGCCGCCGGAGTTGAGGTTAATCATCGATCCCGGTGCGGGCGAGTCGGACATCGCCGTTGGTACGGTGGCTCGCGGCAGTTCCGCCGGGCCATCGAAATTGCCGCCGGCAACAACCTTGACGCTGAAAGCGCCGGTCGCGGTCTTGGAGTTCGCGTCAGCTACTTTCACCGTGAAGTTGTAGGTGCCCTCCGCATTTGGAATGCCCGTAAAATCGCCATTCGCATTAATGGCGACTCCCGAGGGAGGCGTGCCCGCGGAAATGCTCCAGCTATAAGGAGTCGTTCCGCCCGTTGCGTTGAAAACTTCGCTGTACGTCTCGCCTTGCGCACCCTGGGGAAGACCGCCGTTCGTAATGCTGAGCGCCTGGTTGTTCACCGGAGTAACGGTGACCGTAGCGCTGGCCGACTTCGAGGTGTCGGCTTCGCTCGTCGCAGTGACAATCGCACTGGTTTGCGCCGTCACTGTGGGCGCGGTGTAAAGGCCAGTGTCGTTCACTGAGCCGACCGTCGCCGACCATTTCACGCCGGTATGGGAGGTCCCGCTGACCGTTGCGGTGAATTGCTGCGTCTGTTTCGATAGCAGAGTCGCGCTCGTCGGAGACACGCTAACTTTGACACCACCACCACCGCCACCACCGCCGACGCTTACGATGAACGTCTGCATTCCCTGATCAAGTCGTGGAGAATCGGTGACAATGACTTCGAACGAATAGCCGCCCGCCGTCGTAGGCTTGCCCGAGAACGTGCCCGTGGCTGGGTTCAGCGTGACGCCCGGGGGCAGCGCGCCGGTTTTCACCGAAAAGTGATACGGGAAGTTCCCGCCACCAACCGCGAGCACGGCGTTGTACGGCTGATGGATCGCGCCAGGGGGAAGGTTTCCGTAGAGATGAAGGTTTCTCGGCGTGTCGTTGTTCTGCGTCCCCGCCGCGGCCAGTGCTGCCATGCCGCAAGAAGTCGTCAGCAGCGCCATCGCCAGCAGGACGATCAACATGCTCAGGCGCTGCGCCAACGCAGGGGAAAATCTGGAATGCCGGTTTAACAAAGCAACTTCAAACATTGTGAGCCCTCGACCGTACAAATTGGGGGACTAGTCGATTGTCCGTACGCTCAATCTATCGAGATGGCTCAACAGTTCCCAGAT